>NZ_JBEYWQ010000029.1:0-84185 GCF_040644495.1 Microbispora sp. NPDC046973
TAAATTGTCTTTTTGTTGTGGCGGGGTTGTTGAGCGAGACCCGGGGGGCCCCCCCGCCCCCGGGCGGGGGGTCCCCGCCCCCCCCGCGACCGGTCAGTAGCCGAGGTCGCCGAGGTCGGGCTGCTGCCAGCCGCCCTGCGGCACGTCGCCCTTGTACGGCCCGCTCACGACCGGAGGCACGAAGGTCTCCTTGATCGTGCGGGCGTTGACCCAGCGGATCAGATTGAAGATCGAGCCGGCCTTGTCGTTGGTGCCCGAGGCGCGGGCCCCGCCGAACGGCTGCTGCCCGACGACCGCGCCGGTGGGCTTGTCGTTGACGTAGAAGTTGCCCGCTGCGAAGCGCAGCCGTTCGGTGGCGTCGTCGATCGCGTACCGGTCCTGCGCGATCACCGACCCGGTCAGCGCGTACGGCGCGACGCTCTCCATCTGGTCCAGCACGGTGTCGTAGGAGGCGTCGTCGTAGACGTGGACGGCGAGGATCGGGCCGAAGTACTCCTTCACGAAGACCTCGTCCGTGGGATCGGCGCACTCCAGCACCGTCGGCCGCACGAAGTAGCCGGCCGAGTCGTCGTAGGAGCCGGTGAGCACCTCGATCGAGTCCGCCGAGCGCGCCCGGTCGATCGCCTCCCTGTGCTTGGCGAAGGCCCGCGCGTCGATCACCGCGCCCATGAACGTCGACAGGTCGCCCGACACGTCGCCCACGGTGAGCGACTCGGCCGCCGAGACGAAGTCGTCGCGCATCCGGGTCCACAGCGAGCGCGGCACGTACGCCCGGGAGGCCGCCGAGCACTTCTGGCCCTGGTATTCGAACGCGCCCCGCAGCAGCGCGGTCGACAGCACACCGGCCTCCGCGGACGGGTGGGCCAGGATGAAGTCCTTGCCGCCGGTCTCGCCGACGAGCCGCGGGTAGCCCCGGTAGCCCGTGATGTTCTCCCCGACGGTGCGCCACAGATGCTGGAACGTGGCTGTCGAGCCGGTGAAGTGGATCCCGGCCAGCTCGGGGTGGGGCAGGGCGACCTCGGAGACTGCGGCGCCGTTGCCGGTGACCATGTTGACCACGCCGGGCGGCAGCCCGGCCGCCTCCAGCAGCCGCATGGTGAAGTGCGCCGCGAACTGCTGCGTCGGCGACGGCTTCCACACCACGACGTTGCCCATCAGCGCCGCCGACGCCGGCAGGTTGGCCGCGATGGAGGTGAAGTTGAACGGCGTGATCGCCAGGACGAAACCCTCGAGCGGCCGATACTCCATGCGGTTCCACACACCCGGCGCCGACTGCGGCTGCTCGGCGAGGAGCCGCCGGGCGTAGGCGACGTTGAACCGGAAGAAGTCGATCAGCTCGCACGCGGCGTCGATCTCGGCCTGCTGCGCCGACTTCGACTGGCCGAGGATGGTGGCCGCGTTGAGGGTTGCCCGCCACGGGCCGCTGAGCAGCTCGGCGGCCCTGAGGAACACGGCGGCGCGCTCCTCGAACGGCAGGGCCCGCCAGCGCGGCGCGGCCTCCAGCGCCGCGTCGACCGCCGCCCGCACGTCGGCCGTGGTGGCGTCGGCCGTACGGCCGAGCACGGCGGCGTGGTTGTGCGGCTGCACGACGTCGATCGGGGCGCCGCCGGCCATGCGCCGCTCGCCGCCGATCGTCATCGTCAGGTCGAGGGACGCCCCCGACAGCTCCTTGATCCGGGTCTCCAGGGCCGTGCGCTCGGCGCTGCCCGGTCCGTACGCGTGGACCGGCTCGTTGGCCGGCACCGGGACTTCGGTGATCGCATCCATCATTTACCCCTCAGAGCGCGAAGGAAGAAGGCGACGTTGGCCGGGCGCTCGGCGAGGCGGCGCATGAAGTAGCCGTACCAGTCGTCGCCGTAGGGGACGTAGACCCGCACCCGCGACCCGGCCGCGGCCAGCGCCGCCTGCCTGTCGGCCCGGATGCCGTAGAGCATCTGGAACTCGTAGTCGTCCGGGCCGCGCCCGGCGCTCACCGCGAGCGACTCGGCGATCGCGATCAGCCGGTCGTCGTGGGTGGCCACCATGGGGTAGCCCGTGCCCGGCATGAGCGCCCGCAGGCACCGCACGTACGCGCGGTCGACCTCGGCCTTGCTCTGCCAGGCCACCGAGGCGGGCTCGGCGTAGGCGCCCTTGACCAGCCGCACCCGCGACCCGGCGAGGTCGCGGCAGTCGGCCTCGCTGCGGAACAGGTAGGCCTGGATCGCCACACCCGTCTCCGGGAAGTCCTCCCGCAGCGCGCGCAGCACGCCGAGCGTCGCGTCGACGGTGGTGTGGTCCTCCATGTCGAGGGTGACGGTGGAGCCGCACTCGCGCGCCGCCGCGCAGATCTGCCGCGCGTTCTCCAGGGCCATGCCCGGGTCGAGGGCCTGGCCCACGGCCGACAGCTTGACCGACACCTCGGCCCGGTCGCCGAGGCCGAGCGGCCGCAGCTCCTCAAGCAGCGAGACGTACGCCTTGGCGGCGGCGACGGCGGTCCCGGGATCCCGGACCTCCTCGCCGAGATGATCGATGGTGACGGACAGCCCCGAGCCGGTCAGACGGCGCGCCGCGGCGACGGCGTCCGCGGTGGACTCCCCGGCCACGAAGCGGTCGACGACCTTGCGCGTGAGCGGGAGCCCCGACACGGCCCGGCGGGCGAGCGGGCTGCGCGAGCCCGCGAGAAGCAGGGAACCGAGCATGGCCCCAGGCTAAATCCGCACGTCACGGAAGTTCCACGGACATCCGCCACAGCATTTTTCGACAAATGCACAAGAATGTCAGCATGCAAGACATCGTCGATGAGATCTCCCGGCTGCTCGACGCCTCCGTGACGCTGGAGGACCGATCGTTCAACCTGCTGGCGTACGGCGCGCAGAGCGGGGACATCGACCGCGTGCGGCAGGAGTCGATCCTGCGCAGGCACGCGTCCGACGAGGTGCGCGCCCACTTCGAGGCGTACGGCATCGCCACCGCGACGGGCCCGGTGCGCATCCCCGGGCTCCCCGGCCTGCTCGGCCGCGTGTGCGTGCCGCTGCGGCACGGCGGGGTGACCTACGGCTACCTGTGGGCGCTCGAATCCGGGGCGCTCACCGACGAGCGGCTGGCCGCCGTCGCGCCGCTGGTCGGCCGGGCGGCCGCGCTGCTGGCCACGCAGGCCCGCGGCCGGCACGCCCCGCTGCGTCAGTTCTTCTCCGCCGACCCCGCGGTCCGCGCCGCCGCCGGGGTGGACGTCGAGGGACCGGTGACGGCGGTGGCCGTGCGGACGCCGGCGGAGCTCCCCGGGCCGCCGCGCACGCTGCCGCGCGGCGTGCTGGCCGACCCGGACGTGACCGACACGGCGGTGGACGCGCCGCTGCTCGCGGTGCTGGCGCCCGCCGCGCAGGCCGCGCATGTCGCACGCCTCCTGCACGGCCTGTACGGCATGGCCGCCGGGGTCGGCGGCCCGCGCGACGACCCGGGGGAGGCGTGGCAGAGCTGGCGGGAGGCGCTGCTGGCGCTCCGGGTGGCCGGGCACGTCGAGCGGCACGCCCCGGTCGCCGACTGGAGCGCGCTCGGCGTCTACCGGCTGCTGGCCCGGCTGTCCCCGCGCGACCTCGCCGACCTCGCCGCCGAGTCGGCCGCCCTCACGCCCCGGATCGCGGCGAGCGTGGAGGCCTATCTCGACCACGCCGGGCAGGTGCAGGAGACGGCGGCGGCGCTGGGCGTGCACCGGCAGACGCTGTACTACCGCCTGGGCAAGGCCGGGCACCTCACGGGCCTCGACCTCGCCGACGGGGAGAACCGCCTGCTGCTTCACCTGTCGCTGAAGGCGGCGGCCCTCCTGGGTCGTGTCTGACGGATCACCCAGCCGTCCGGATCCACGCTCGCGACGGGCGGCACCTGCCGGACCCCCGTCCCGGCCCGCCCGTGCGGGACTATCCGATCCTGGTCATGACGGAGTCGTAGCCCCCGCCGCCCGGGTAGTGCCACCGGCCGGTCATCGCGTCGCCGTCGGCGGTGAAGGTGCCCCGGAAGTACGCCGGAGACCCCTTCTCGCCGAACCAGATGGTCAGCGTGTCGCCGTCGAGTTCGTAGACGTAGTCCAGCGTGTCGCCACTGCTGCCGTAGTAGCGCGACTTGATGTCCTCACTCGGCCTGTCGGCCCCGTAGGACCTCTCACGGCCGATGACCTCGACGCCGACGATCGGCTGGCCGTCCTGCTCCATCCGGATGTCCTGGATGAGGAAGAAGCCCCCCTCCATCCAGCGGTAGGTGACCGTGCCCTCCGAGCCGCCGGTCACGCGCCAGGAGCCGACCAGCCGGTCCAGCGCCCTGACCTGCTCGTCGGGCTGCGTCGTCTCGATGATGTCCGGCATGGTGTTCCCCTTCTCCGTTGGTGGCGTTCTGCGATACCGCTCGTACGACGATGCGGGCCGGGAAAGGGAATCGGTCCGCGCGGGCATCCGATGTCACGATCCGGTAACGGCCTGTTCGACGGAGAGCGGCAGGCCGAACAAGGACAGCACCTCGGGGCCGAAAGTAGTGATCTCCGTGATGAGGCCGTCCTCGGCGCACAAGACGTCGATGTTGACCGCGGTGTAGGAGGTCTCGCCGGGCCGCCGCACGTAGTTCGCCACCGCGGGCTGCCGGTTCACCGCGAGCGGGACGCAGTGCCACTCGCCCCAGCGCTCCTCGCCCTCCAGGACCGGACGCCACATGTCGAGCACGGCCGCCCGCCCGTCGTACACCAGGGCGGCGGGCGGCATGGCCTGCAGGACGTCCTCGCGCAGCAGCGCCGCCAGCGCCGCCAGGTCGGCGTTCCTGGAGGCGGCGACGTAGCGCTCCAGCAGGTCGAGCTCGTCGCGGCTGGGCCGGGTGGCCGCGGCCCAGTCCGCCCGCCGACGGGGCATCCGCTCGCGCAGCGTCGCGCGGGCGCGCTGCAACGCGCTCTTGACCGAGGCGACGCTCATCTCCAGCGCCTCGGCGGTCTCGGCCACCGGCCGGCCGACGACGTCGCGCAGGATCAGCACGGCCCGCTGCCGCGGCGGAAGATGCTGGATCGCCGCCAGGAACGCCAGCTCGACGGTCTCCCTGGCGATGGCCACCGCGTCCGGCCCGCCCTCGTCCGGCGCCGCCAGATCAAGCAGCTCGTCCGGATAGGGCTGGAGCCAGGCGACGTCGGCCGCCGCCGGACGCCCCGGGCTCTCCGAGGCGTCCGCCGCCATCACCTCGCGGGCGCGGGCCGGGCCGGACAGCGCGTCCAGGCAGGCGTTCGTGGCGATCCGGTACAGCCAGGCCCGGAACGTCGAGCGTCCCTCGAAGCTCTCCCGCGCCCGCCAGGCGCGCAGCAGTGTCTCCTGCACCAGGTCCTCGGCGTCGGTGAACGACCCGAGCATCCGATAGCAGTGCACCCGCAGCTCGTGCCGGTGACGCGAGGCGAGCTCGCCGAACACGGCCTCGTCGCCCGCCCGGATGGCCTCCGCCATGGGATCGGCCGCCGTGGGATCGGCCGCCATGGGATCGGCCGGGAGTTCCCCGGCCGTGCCGTGCCGTTCGCTCACACTCGCCCCGCGTCTCCGTCAGGCATTCGAGATCATCCGGAAGGCTACCGCTCCGGAGCCCGGTAGACCCGCACCCGGTCGACGTACACCGTGCCGCCGGAGGCGTCGTTGCGCAGCACCAGGCCCAACGGGGACCGGGGGACGTACGGGCCGGTGTAATTCCACACCTGCCTGCCGTCCAGCCAGAAGGTCACCCGGCCGGGCAGCCAGTCGACGGCGACCGTGTGCCACTGGGTGAGGTCGGCCGCCGTCTCGGCCCGCGCCAGCTCCCGGTCCCGCCGGACGGAGAGCTCCGCGCGCCGCCCGCCCGCGATTCCCGCCACGCCGATCGCCGCGTCCTCCGTACCCGCGTCGTCCGTCTCCGCGCCGTCCGTCCCCGCGAATCGCGCGGATTCCCGGATGTCGTCCTGAGGACCGGCGTATTCCGCGTCGTCGCGCCACGAGTCGTCGTACCCTGATCCGCCGTATCGGGAGTCGCCGTATCGCGAGTCACCGCGCCGCGAGTCTCCATACTGGGCGGTGTCCGACCGGGCGGACTGCAGCAGCGCGACGGGAAGCGCGCCCTCCTCGGCCCGCAGCCGGACCTCCCAGCGGCCGTACCGCTGGGCCGACGTTCCGGACAGGCCCGCGCTGCCGCCCGCGGTGAGGCGCAGCGCCTGCCCGCCGAAGTCATCGGCAAGGGCAGGATCGCCCCAGCCGCCGGCGGAGGCGCCGGACGAGCGGGGCATCGGCGTGCGGGACGGCGCACGCGACGGCGACGAGGACTCCCGCCCGGCCGCGTTCGCGCCCCCGGGGATCGCCCGGGCGGGCGTGCGGTCCGCCCGGGGCACGTCCTCCGGTTCGATGGCGTCCACGACGACCGGCCGGTCCGCCGTGCGCACGGGCCGCGCGAGCCGCATCGGCGGCTCGGTCTCGGTTCCGGCCGTGGGCGCGGGCGTCGCCCGCGGGGCGGACGAGAGGCCGGGAGACGGAAGGGGAGACCGGCTGGGGGAGGGGCGCGGCGACGGGTTCGCGGGGATGTCGCCGATCTTCTCCGCCACGGTGGCGTCGCCGGTCTTCTCCGCGGCCTCGTCGCCTTTACGGCCCGCGGGTGCGGCGGCCGCGGTGGCGGTCTGCGTCGCGCTCAGCCCCGCCGCGTTCGCGTTTCCCGGCAGCGCGCCGGACGAACCGGGGGAGGACGCCGACCCCTCTGCGGTGGACTCGCCCCCGGCGTTGAACACCTTCGTCGAGTCCCCGCTTGAACAGGCCGTGGCGGCGGCGATGAGCATCGCCGCCGCCACCGCTAAACCAGGCCCATGACGTGACATGAGCCGAGTTAATCACATGATTTCACTCAGATAACGGCCTAAATCCGGTAATATCGCTTGCCTTTACGCGCACGTCTTCTCGTAAACGCGGAGCAGTTCCATGCTGATTCGCTCGACCGAATAGCGGGAACGGGCGCGGTCGGCGGCCGCGTAGCCGATGGCCGTGCGCAGGGTGGCGTCGCCAAGCAGGCGGCGGATCCGGTGGGCGATCTCCAGCGGGCGGTCGGGCCGGGTCAGGAATCCGGTCACGCCGTCCACCACCGAGTCGAGGTGCGCCCCGGCGGCCGAGGCGATGACCGGGATGCCGCAGGCCATGGCCTCCAGCGCGGCCGTGCCCGTGGGAACGGTCGGCGGCAGCGACAGCACCAGGTCGGCGCTGCGCATGAGCTTGGGCATCGCGGTGTGCGGGACCATGCCGAGCATCTCCACGCGATCCGCCACGCCGTGCTCCCCGGCGAGGGCGCGCAGCCGCTCGACGCTCTGGTCGTCGCCGCCCGCGATCACGAGCTCGGCGTCCGGTACGGCCCGCAGCGCGTGCACGGCCCAGTCGGCGCCCACGTGCCCCACGTGGAGGAGGCGAGGCCGCTCGCCCCTCGGGAAGGCGGGGCCCTGCCGGCGGAAGCGCTCGATGTCCACGCCGTGCGGGACGACCGAGATGTTGCGGCGCGGCACGCCCATCCGGATCAGCTCGGACTCCTCGTCGGCGCAGGCGGCGATGACCGCCCTGGCCCGGCGGCCGATCGCGCACTCCAGCCGCCGCACCGGCGCGGCGCTCCGGGCGTCGTCGTAGTGACTGTGGAAGGTCTGGGTGACCGGCACGCCCAGGCCCTCGGACCCGGCGATGGCGGCCAGGCCGCTGGACCACGAGTAGGCGTGGATGATGTCCGGGCGGTGCTCCCGCCACCTGCGCCGCAGGCCGTCGCTGAAGTCCGAGATGTAGGGGAGGAGGTCGCTTTCCGACAGCTCCACGTCGGGTCCGGCGGGCACGTGCTCGACGCCGTCCCCCTGGACCTTCGAGCGGGTGTAGACGGTCACCCGGTGGCCTCGGCCCAGCTCACGGGCGATGGCGGGAGTGTCGGGAGTCAGTTCGTGCGCGGAGACGATCGCGATATCCATGGCACACCTCGAGACAGGAAGGCGTCTGAAAGGGTGTGCCTGCGTCCTAGGCACGATCGATGTAGATGATGTTTACCTTACTCTGATTCGCGCTAAACGCCTAATCGGGAAAAATCATGCCGACTCCTGCATCCGGGACGTGGCCGCCTGCGGCCGGATCCGGCAGCCGCCCTCCTCCTGGCGAACGTCCAGGTGGTCGCAGATCTGGCGGGCCACCCACAGGCCGCTCGTCCGGGCCGGGCCACACCGGCTCGGCCAGGATGCGGACCCGGCCGCGCGCCGCGTTGCGCTCCCGGTAGCGCAGGAAGGCCGCCGCCCGCTGAGCGGCGCGGCGGCCGAAGCAGGCGCTCTCGGCGTAGTCGACGCGCCGGGCGTCGCGCCCCCCACGCACGCGTCCCTTTCAGTCCACCACCCCGGCGAGGCGGGGGCGAATCCCGTCAGCGGGATCGGCGCAGCGTGAGGACGGTGATCTCGTCGACCGCGTGGCTGCCGCAGAAGGCCCGGTGGTCCTCCTCGATGGCCTTGACGACCGCGCCCGGGGGCTGCCCCGCGCAGCGGGCGAGGGCCTCGGTGAGCCGCTGCTCGCCGTAGTTGTCCCCGGCGGGGCTCTGCGAGCCCACCAGGCCGTCGCTGTACAGGACGAGCGTCTCCCCGGCCGACAGCGTGAGCTCCTCCGTCGCGGGCATCGAGCCCTCCTCGAAGCCCAGCGGGACGCCGCCGCCCTCGGAGAACCGTACGCCGCCCCCGGGCTGGATCAGTGCCGTGGGATGGTGCCCCGCGGAGGCGAGGCGCACCTTGCGGCCCCGGACGAAGCCCGCGGCGGCCATCACGAACAGGCCCGTGTTCTGCGCGACCAGGGCGTCGCTGACCTTGCGCAGGGCCTGCCCCGGGTCGTCCTCCCACACGCTCAGCACGCGCAGGCCGTTGCGGACCATGGCGATGACGGCGGCCGCCTCCTCGCCGCGTCCCGCCGCGCTGCCGATCACGAAGCCCCACCCGTTCTTGACAGGGAACACGTCGTAGAACTCGCCACCGATGGCGCGCATGCCGGAGCCGGGGTGGTAGACGGCGGCGATCTCGAAGCCGGGGATCTCGGGGAGCGTGCGGGGGAGCACGCCGGTCTGCAGGGTGTCGGCGGCCTGTGACCGGCGCTGGAACCCCTGCTGGGCCCGCATCGCCAGGCCGAGGTGCAGGCCGATCTCCTCCATCAGGCCCAGGTCGGCCAGGCCGAACGGCGGCCGGTCGCGCAGCCGCACCAGCGTGAGCACGCCGCGTGCCTCGTCGTCGGTGCGGATCGGCACGCTGAGCAGCGAGCCCGCGCGCATCGCCTGGAGCACGTCGCCGCCGAGCAGGGAGTCGTCGGTGAGCATCTCGTGGACGACGCCGCTCTGCGTGGTCATCACCTGCTCCACGACCGGAGCCAGCGCGGGCGGGGCCTCCTCGACCGTCCGCTGCAACCGCCCGACCGGCTGGTCGCTCGGGCCGATGACGACCGACCGGACCAGGCCGCCGTCCCTGGCGACGTCCGCGATCACCCAGTCGGCCGTCTCCGCGGCCAGCAGGCGGGCCGCCCGCAGCAGGGCGACGGGCTCGCGCAGGCTCTCCTCGTCCAGCAGCAGCCCGGTCAGCCGCGACAGCAGCTCGTGACGCCTGGCCGCCGCGAGGACCGCCGCGTCGTCGGGCACGCCCGCCTGCACGGCCGGCTCGGGCAGCTGGACCTCGGTGGGCAGCACGACCCCGGCGATCATCTCCTGCGGCTCACCCGGCATGCGCAGGCGGCTCAGCACCAGCCGTACGGTGTGGGCGCGGCCCTGGTGGGCCAGCCGGGTCTGGAACGAGGCGCTGTCGTCGCCGTGGAGGACGGCGGCGAAGCGCTGCCGGAACGCGGCCCGGGCGGTCACGTCGACGAGCAGGGGGAAGGCGCGGCCGAGGAGGTAGCCGGCGGGGCTGCCGAGCAGGCGGGTGGTCTCGTTGTTGATACGGCGCACCGTGCCGCCCGTGTCCATGATGATCACGGGGATCGGCAGCGCGCGGAAGACCTGGCGCAGCAGCTTCTGCTCGCGCTGGCTGCCGCCGTCCCTGCGCCTGCGGCTGCGGGCCAGCTCGCTCAGGGCCTTGCGGACCAGTTCCTCGGCGGCGTCCAGCTCCCGTAGCATCGCACCCGGATCGGGATCGTCCCGTAGGGTGGCGATGCGGTCGGCGAGCCCGCTCAACGCGCGCTCGAGCTCGGCGGTGTCGGGCAAGCTGCCCCCCTCTCTCGACGTAGACGCTACGCCAAACCCCGGGTCTAATCGATCCAGCCTGGATTAACCCGATAACTATGGGAATGGTCTTTCTACCATGGAGACGACATCCATTCTCGCCCGTGACCTCGCGGCACTGGGCCGTGTGACGGAGGGCACGTCGGCCGAGAGCGTTCTGCGCGGCATCACCGAGGCGGTCGCGCGCGGCGTCCCCGGCTGCGCCGGCGGCACCGCCGAGCTGTGGATGGAGGAGCGGGTGCTGCTGGCCGCCTCCCACAGCGAGCTCACCGCCCTGATCGACCGCGAGCGCGACCTGCGCGAGGGCCCGTCGAGAGAGGCGCTGTCCACCGGCCGTCCGGTGACGATCCCCGACGTGATGCGCGAGTCCCGCTGGTCGCGCTACGCCGCCACGGCCGTGCGGCAAGGGGTGCGCTCGGTCCTCGTCGTGCCGATCGCGGTGGAAGGCGCCGTAGTGATCATCGGCCTGTACGGCGTGCGTCCCGGCGTGTTCAGCTCCGGCGGCCCGCTCATGGCCCTGCTGCGCGAGCAGGTCACCGTGGCGCTGGCCAACATCTGGGAGTTCGACGACGTCCTGACCGGCGCGGCGCAGATGCAGGAGGCCCTGGCGGGCCGGTCGGTCATCGACCAGGCCAAGGGCATCATCATGTCGAAGAGCGGCTGCTCGGCCGAGGAGGCGTTCGAGGAGCTCAGGCGGGTGTCGCAGCACCACCAGGTCAAGGTGGCCGATCTGGCCAAGCTCCTGGTCACCGAGCACCAGCAGAAGCACGGAGGAGCCGCCCCGGCCTGAGCGGGCCGTACGCGCGGGCGGCGGCAGCGTGATGGCAGAGGGGCGGCGGGCGCGGCGGGGCTCAGGCGGCGAACGCGGCCAGGGCCTCGTCGAGGGTGTCGAACAGGGGCAGCCGCTCGGACAGGCCGGTGACCCACATCACCTTGGAGTTCGGGTATTGCACGGAGACCAGCGCGAAGTTGCCGCCGGCCGTGGTCGAGCGCTGCCAGTGGTGCACGATCAGGCCCAGCGCCCGGGAGTCCATGAACGTCACGCCACCCAGGTCGAGGATCATGTGGGGGCCGTGGTCGTCCGCCTCGGCGTCCAGATAGTCCGAGAACTGCTCACGGGTCGTGGCGTCGAGGACACCGTTCACATGGATCACCACAATGTCCCCCGCCATGCTGGACGTCAGGGACAGCAGTCCGTTGTTAGACACCTCGCGCCTCCTCTGCGGCAACATTACTGGTGCCGAAGGGGTGGTGATACTCCTGATTTTGGGGCAATATACTGAAGCAGAGGTCCAGCAGAGGGCCTCGTCTCGATACTGTAGCGAGGCGTGCCTTCTGCGTGGTCACCCCGACGCGTAGGCGCCCTCGCGAGAAAATACGAGGGGACTGCGCAGATGGCTGCCGAGGTCCGTGCAGAGACCGTCAGCAATCCGACCGCCGAAGAGCTCCTGGCCGAGCTGGCCGAGGACGGACTGTCCGAGGAGCGGCGGGAACGCCTCCGTGAAAAGATCGTAGAAATGCACCGTCCGATGGCGAGGGACATCGCCCGGCGGTACCTCAACCGTGGCGAGCCGATGGAAGACCTCCTCCAGGCCGCGTATGTCGGCCTCATGAAGGCCATCAACGGCTTCGACCCCACCCTGGGCCACAGCTTCCGCGGGTACGCCATGGTCACCATGACCGGCGAGGTCAAGCGGCACTTCCGGGACCGCACCTGGGCCGTCCGGGTGCCCCGCCTCTACCAGGAGCGCCGGGCCGAGCTCAACCGGCACGTCGCCGACATGACCCAGGAGCTGGGCCGGTTCCCCACCGTCGCCGAGCTCGCCAAGAAGATGGGTCTGTCCGAGGAGGACATGCTCCTCACGATGGACGCCTCCGCGGCGTACAGCACGCTCTCCCTCGACGCGCCGATCGGCGCCGACGACGACGCCGCCGCCCTCGGCGACGTGATCCCCGAAGAGGACGACGCGCTCGACACCCTGGTGGACACCGAGGCGCTGAAGCCTCTCATCGACCTTCTCCCCGAGCGGGAGAAGAACATCCTCCTGCTGCGCTTCTACGGCAACATGACGCAGGCCGAGATCGCGGCGGAGTTCGGCATATCGCAGATGCACGTCTCACGGATCCTCCGCAAGACCCTCGACCAGCTCCGGGCGGAGCTCGTCGCGGGATGAGAGGATGCGACGATGCCCGGGACACCGTCTGTGCCAAGGCGGTGTCCCGGGGTATCTTCGTCCTGCCCACAGCCCAAAGATCCTGAGACGGCCAGATTTCCGGCGGGAGGCGTGTACCGGGTGAAAGATGACGGCGTTCCCGCGCACGTCACCAGAGCGGCGAGGGAGCGTGCCTTCTCCTTAGCCGATCTGCCCGATCTGCGGGAGTTCGCCGCCGCCGAGGCGCTGCGCCGCGGGATGCGGGAGGACGCGATCGGCGACTTCCTCGTCGCGCTCAACGAGGTCGCCACCAACGCGGTCACCCACGGGTCGACCAAGGCGCGGCTGGGCATCTGGCGCGAGGGCCCGGTCCTGGTGGTCGCCGTGCACGACGACGGCCGGGAGTGGCGTCTCGAGAGCGAGCCGGGCCACGACCCGCCTCCGGAGGACGCGACCAGCGGCATGGGACTGTGGGTGGCGCGCATGCTGAGCAACGATCTCCACGTCACCACGGGTCCCAGGGGGACCACGGTGACGATGCGTTTCCTCCTTGAGTAGGGGTAGGGGACAGCCATGGCTGTCCCACGGATTCTGATCGTCGGCGGCGGATACGTCGGCATGTACACAGCACTCCGCCTGCAGCGCAGGCTCCGCCGCGGCGAGGCACTCGTGACCGTCGCGGACCTCGACTCCTACATGACCTACCAGCCCTTCCTGCCGGAGGCGGCCGCCGGGAACATCGAGGCGCGGCACGTCGTCGTCCCGCTCAGGCGGGTGCTGAACAGGTGCCAGATCCTCAGCGGGCGGGTCACCCAGGTGCGGCTGGGCGACCGCAAGGCGGAGTTCACCCCGCACGAGGGGCCCGACCTCACCATCGACTACGACTACCTCGTCGTCGCGCCGGGTTCGATCTCACGGCTGCTGCCGGTGCCAGGCCTGGCCGAGCACGGCATCGGCTTCAAGACCATCGAAGAGGCCATCGCCCTGCGCAACCACGTGCTGGGCCGCCTCGACATCGCCGCGTCCACGCCGGACGAGGAGGTCCGCCGCAGGGCCCTCACCTTCGTCTTCGTCGGCGGCGGCTACGCCGGCGTGGAGGCCCTGGCCGAGCTGGAGGACATGGCGGCGGGCGCGCTCAAATACTTCAGCGGGCTGCGCCGCGAGGACATGCGCTGGGTGCTGGTGGAGGCCACCGACCGGATCCTGCCCGAGGTAGGCCCGGACATGGGCAAATGGACGGCCCTGCAGCTGCGCGAGCGGGGCATCGAGATCCGCATGGGCACGCTGCTGAAGTCCGCCGAGGGCGGCCGCATCGTGCTGAGCGACGGCGAGGAGTTCGACGCCGACACCCTCGTCTGGACGGCGGGCGTCAAGCCCAACCCGCTGGTCGGCGCGGGCGACCTGCCCCTGGACAAGAAGGGCAGGATCAGGGTCGATCCCTGTCTGCGCGTGCACGGCACCGACTTCGCCTTCGCCGCGGGCGACTCCGCCGCCGTCCCCGACCTCACCCGGCCGGGCGAGTTCTGCCCGCCCAACGCCCAGCACGCCGTACGGCAGGCCAGGACGCTGGCCGACAACCTGCTTGCGGCGCTGCGCGGGGAGACCCAGCGGCCGTACCGGCACAAGTACGCGGGGTCGGTGGCGAGCCTGGGACTCTACAAGGGGGTCGCGCAGATCTACGGCCGGGAGCTTCGCGGCTTCCCCGCCTGGCTGATGCACCGCACCTACCACCTGACGCGGATGCCGACCTTCAACAAGAAGACCCGGATCCTCATGGACTGGACGCTCGGGCTGTTCTTCCCCCGGGAGATCATCTCGCTGGGGGCCATCGAGGAGCCGCGCAAGGAGTTCACCCTGTCCGCCCGCTCGTGAGCGTCGCGGCACCCGGCACCTCCCACCTTCGGCGCCGTCGCACGCCGCTGTGGCGCTGTGGCGGCGCCTTGCCGTCGCCATACCACGGCTGAACTGGCCTTCCCTACCGTGGGGCCATCCCTGGTGAGCGGCTTCGGCCCCCTGGAAGGCGAGGAGTAGCCATGCCCGAGGCGAACGACAACCCGAGCGTCGAGCCGGAGATCACGGACGAGGAAGCCCCCGAGGTCGTCGCGCACTCCGAGGAGGAGTCCGAAGACAATCCCGACTGCTACGGGATCCACATCGAGAACAACTAGGCCCAGCCGGCCGACATCCTCCGGACGCCCCGGCGCCTGCCACGTCGCCGGGCACGTCTCGCCGGCCCGGTCCTCCGGGAGGACCGGGCATCCTCGTCGTCCCCGCTTGGAGGATCCAGTGATCGAAGGGAGCAACCGCGAGGAGGAGGCGCCCCCGCGGTTGATCCGGGGAGAGCGCGGCTGGTGGTTCCTGGGGCCGGGCGGCATCGCCCGGCTCGGGGACGGGCATCTGACCCCGGCACGCACGCTGCGCCCGGACGTCGAGCGCGGGCTCCGCGAGCAGGGGCTGTTCACCGTACGGCCCAGCCGCAGCTACTCCCTGACCGTGCTGACGGCCACCGGGTGCAACCTGGGCTGCGCCTACTGCTTCCAGAACCTGGACCAGGACGCCGGCGGCACCAGCCCGCCGCGCATCGCCTCGGTCAGGCTCACCTCCGGCGTCATCGCCGAGATCCTCACCTTCGTGGGGCGGCGGCAGGCGGAGTCGGGGCTGGACGGTCTGGTCCTCACCATCTTCGGGGGAGAGCCGCTGCTGAACCCGCGAGGCTGCCGTGAGCTGCTCGAACGCGCCGCCGGCTACGGGCTGCGCGGCGCGGGCATGATCTCCAACGGAACGCTGCTGACCCCACGCCTGGCCCGGCAGCTCGCCGGCCTGGGGCTGCGGTTCGTACAGGTGACCTTCGACGGCGACCGGCCCGACCACGACCGGATCCGGGTGCGCAGGAAGGGCGGCGGCACGTTCGACGCCATCGTGGACGCCATGGCCGCGATGACGGAGACCACCTCGCTCAGATGCGACCTGCGGGTCAACGTCTCCGCCCGGAACGTGGCGGGCGTCGACGCGCTGGTCGAGCGGCTGGCCGCCGCGCTGGACCCGTCCCGGTGCTCCATCCACTTCGCCCGCGTCGGCGACGCCGGCGTCGGCTACGAGGACACGCTGGCCTACTCCGACGATCTGGCGGACCGGTTCATCCGGTGGCAGCGCCGCGCGCTCGATCTCGGCTTCGCCGTGCCCCGTCCCCGCGTACGGCGGCCCTGCAAGGCGTGCTCCTACCGGGACGGCAAGTACGGGGCGGTCGTCAACCCCGACGGCGCGCTGTACAGCTGCTGGACCACCGCGGGCAGGCCCGGGTGGCGAGTGGGCACGGCCCGCGACGGCTACCTGCCCCGGGAGCGGACCGAGGACCGATGGGTCACGTGCGAGGACACCTACGGGCGGGCGGACGACACGCGGGGGGCGGCGAGGTTCCGCGACCGGGTGGACGCGGCGCACCTCGACCACCTCAGCGCCACCGGCCGGCTGCGGGCATGACCGAGGGCCGCGCGGGGGACTACCCCGCCGCTCCCCGGGAGGACCGGTCCGAGGTGTTCCACGGCCACGAGGTGGCGGACCCGTACCGCTGGATGGAGGACTCCCGCGACGAGCGGACCCGCGCGTGGATCGCCGCCCAGGACGCGCTGTTCGACGCCGAGCGGGCCGAGTGGCCGCACGTGGAGAAGTGGCGGGTGGAGTTGAACCGCCTGTACGAGTTCCCGCTGTCGTCGGTGCCCCGCCCCCGCGGGGACCGCGTCTTCTTCACCCGCAGGGAGCCCCGCGCGCAACACCCGGTGCTGCTGGTCGCAGAACACGGGACCGTACGGCCCCTGGTGGACCCGCTCGCCCTGGACCCCGGCGGACGCACCGTGCTGGAGGCGTGGCATCCCTCCGTCGAGGGCGACCTGCTCGCCTACCAGCTGTCCGCCGACGGCCTGGAGGACTGCGTGCTCCGGGTGATCGACGTCGCCACCGGCGCCCAGGTCGACGGCCCCGTCGACCGGGTGCGGCGGACCCCGGTCGCCTGGCTGCCGGGCGGCCGGGCGTACTACTACGTGCGCCGGCTGCATCCCCGCCTGAATCCGGGGGAGGAGCGCTACCACCGGCGCGTCTATCTGCACCGGGTGGGCACCGGCCCGGACGACGACGTCCTCGTCTTCGGCGAGGGCCGGGAGAAGACCAGCTTCCACACCGTCGCCGTCACGCCGGACGGCCGCTGGCTGAGCGTCTCGTCGACTCTTGGGACTCGTCCCGCGACCGATCTGTGGCTGGCCGGCCTGGACGGCGCCCCCGACCGGCCCCGGCTGCGTGCCGTGCGGACGGAGACGCCCGCCCGCGGCAGGCTCACCATCGCCCCGGGCACGGCGCCCGGCGACCCGATCTGGCTGCGTACCGACCTGGACGCCCCCCGCGGGCGGATCGTGGCGACCACCGCCGCCGACCCCGCCGCGGAACGGTGGCGCACGCTCATCCCCGAGCGGCCGGACGCGGTGCTGGAGGACTTCGCGCCGCTGCGCGACCCGGCGCTGCCGCGTCCGCTCGCGCTGGTCTCCTGGACCCGCCACGCCGTCTCCGAGATCACCCTCCACGACCTCGCCGACGGCCGGGAGCTGGCCGCGGTGCCGCTGCCCGGCAGGGGAAGCCTCGGACGGTTCGCCATGCGGCCCGAGGGCGGGCACGAGGTGTGGTTCGGCTACCACGACCACGTCACGCCGCCGACGGTGCTGCGCTACGACGCCCGTACGGGGACGGTGGAGCCCTGGCCGTGCCCGGCCGCGCCCGCCCTCGCCTCTCCGCCGCGGACGCCCGCCCCCTCGTTCCCGCCGGGTGTCTCCCCGGCGTCCGTCCCGCCTTCTCCCCGGACTTGCCTCCCGGAGCCGGGCTCCGTGACGACCACGCAGGTCGCCTTCCCGTCCCGGGACGGCACCACGGTGCGGATGTTCGTCCTCTCGCCGCACGGCGTGCCGGACCGCAGGCGCCCGGCGGTCCTCACCGGGTACGGCGGGTTCGGCACCTCGATGACCCCCGCCTACACCCCGCAGGCGCTGGCCTGGGTCCGGGCCGGCGGGGTCTACGCGATCGCGTGCCTGCGCGGAGGGGGGGAGGAAGGCGAGGAGTGGCACCGCGCCGGGATGGGCGTACGCAAGCAGAACGTCTTCGACGACTTCGACGCCGCCACCGACCTGCTGATCGGGCAGGGCTGGACCTCCCCCGACCGCCTCGGTGTCCTGGGGGAGTCCAACGGGGGGCTGCTCGCCGCCGCGGCGCTCACCCAGCATCCGGACAAGTACGCCGCGGTCGTCTGCGTCGCGCCGCTGCTGGACATGCTCGCCTACGAGCGGCTGGGCATGGGCCCGAGCTGGCGGGCGGAGTACGGCAGCGTGCGCGACCCCGGGGAGTTCCGCGCGCTGCTGGCCTACTCGCCCTACCACCGGGTGCGCGAGGGCCTGCCGTACCCGCCGGTGCTGTTCGCCGTCGCCGACGGCGACACCCGGGTGGACCCGGGCCACTCGCGCAAGATGTGCGCCCTGCTGCAGCACGCGTCGGCCGGCCCGGGCCCCGTGCTGCACCGGGTGGACCGGGGCGTCGGCCACGGCGCGAGGTCCGCGTCGGCGAAGCTCGCGCTGCTCGCCGACGTCGTCGCCTTCCTCGAGCGGCACTGCGGCCTCGACCCGGTGGGTCTGCCGTGAACGTCCTCCTCTGCCCGTTCAGCGACGCCGGCTACCTCTACCCCGCCCTCGCGGTCGGCCGGGAGCTCCGCCGGCGCGGGCACGCCGTCTTCCCCCTCGTCCGGCCCGGTGCGGCCGGCGTCCCGGGTGAGGCGGGCCTCCCCGCGCTGAACGCGCACGAGTACGGCGGAGCCCGCGCCTTCTCGGTCGCCTGGTGGGGCGAGACCGGCGCCGTCCAGTACCGGGCCGTGGCCCGCGCGGCCCGCGAGGTCCGGGCCGACGCGCTGGTCACCTCGATCCTGTGCCACGGCGCGCTCCTCGCCGCCGACGCGCTCGACCTGCCGGTGGTGGTGCTGGGCTTCGCGGCGCACCTGTGGACGTACGGCCGCGGCGGCGAGGGGGAGCGGCACGGGCGCGCCGCCATGCGGGAGCGGCGGCTGCTGCAGCTGCTGCGCCGCTACGAGCTCGCGCGGGAGCAGGCCGGGCTGCCGCCCCGCCGGGACCGGCGGCGGGACCTCCCGCTGATCGGGTCGGGCCTGCTGCTCCGCGGCGACCAGGCGCTGGAGCATCCGGGTGCGGAGCTGCCCGAGGGCGTGCGCCACGTGGGGCCGTGCCCATGGGAGCCCGCCGCCGACCCGGCCGCGCTGCACCGGCTGGCCGGGCAGGTGCGCCGGATCGGCAAACCCGTCGTGTACGTACATCTGGGCCGGGTGTTCGGCGGGGAGAGCATGTGGCCCCGGCTGAACACGACGTTCACCGGGAGCCCCTTCCAGGCGGTGGTCGAGCGGGGCCGTTCCGGCGAGCCGCGGCCCGCCCCGGGAGCGGACGTCGTCGTGGTGCGCGAACCCTGGATGGGGCCCCTGATCGAGCTGTCGGACCTGGTGCTCACGAACGGCACCTCGTCTCCCGTCCTGGCCGCGCTCATGCGGGGAAAGCCCCTCGCCGTCGCGCCGATCGGCTCGGAGCAGCCGCTGCTGTCCGAGGCGTGCGTACGGGCCGGGGTGGCGGTCGGGTTTCCCCCCGGCCCGGTGGGCGACGGCGTCGCGGCGCTCGGCACCGCGTACGCGGGCGGGCTCGGCGCGCGCGTGCGGGAGCTCGGCGCGCGCCTGAACACCTCCGGCGGCGCCCCCGCTGCCGCCGACGCGGTGGTCGCCGCCGCCTCCTCGGCGCGGGCCGTCGCCCGCGCCGGAGCCGCCAACACCGAGGCCGCCAACACCGGGCCCGTACCGGTCCCGGCCGGCGCGCGGACGCACGCCCGCGATGCTCGCATCGACATCGGCACGATCAGAGGTGACCCATGAGCGAGCCCCCGCCCCTGCGGCGCAACATGCGGTTCCAGTTCCTGTGGCTGGGCTCGGTGACGTCGGAGCTGGGCTCCTCGCTGACCGGGCTCGCCCTGCCGCTGCTGATCCTGGCCGTCACCGGCTCCGCGGCGCTGGCCGGGCTCACCGCCGCCTGCCGCATCGCCACCGGGATCCTCGTCTCGCTCCCCGCGGGGGTGTGGGTGGACCGGTGGGACAGGCGCCGGATCCTGCTGTGCAGCGAGGGGGTGCGGGCCGTCGCCCTGGCCACCCTCGCGGCGGCGGTCCTGACCGACCGGGTGACGATGGGGCACATCGTCGCCGTGGCCGTGACCAACGGGGCCGCGGACGCGTTCTTCCGGCCCGCCCGCGACGCGGCGATCCGCGCGGTCGTCCCCGCGAGCCGGCTCATGTCGGCGTACGCGCAGGACGAGGCGCGCGGCCACGCGACGGCCCTCGCGGGGCCGCCGCTCGGCGGGTTATTGTTCGGCCTGGGCCGGGCCGTCCCGTTCGCCGTGGACGCGGTCACCTACGTGGTCTCGATGGTGTGCGTGCTGCTGGCCCGGGTCCCGCGACGGCCCGAGAACGCCGCGGGCTCCGGCAGGACCCGGATGCGGGCCGACATCGCGGAGGCGGCCCGCTGGCTGTGGCAGCGGCCCGCGCTGCGGGCGGGGCTGGCCTTCTCCCTGGTCTCCAACCTCGCCGCCAACGCGCTGCTGCTGCCGGTGGTCGTGCTGGTGGACTCCCGCGGCGGGGACCCCGCGGCGACCGGGATGGTCCTCGCGGGCCTGGGGCTGGGCGGCCTGCTCGGAGCCGCCCTGTCGGCGAAGATCGGCGCCCTGCTCCCGCCCGGCAAGCTGATGCTGATGGTGGTCGGCGTGTTCGCGCTCGCCGTCTGCGCGACCACCCTCCCGTTCGGCGCCTACTGGCCCGTGGTCCCGCTCATCCTGGCGATGGTCGCGGCCCCGGCGCTCAACGTGGTCCTGCGCGTGCTCGTGGCGACGCTCGTCCCGGACGCGATGATGGGCCGGCTCACCTCGCTCCTCCGGGTGGCGACCATGGGGCTGGCGCCGCTCGGGCCGTTGCTGGGCGGTGTCCTGGCGGACCGCGCCGGTGGCGCCGGCGCGCTGCTCGCCATCGGCGGCGCGCTCGCCGTGTGCTGCGTCCTGGCCGCGACGAGTGCCACGCTGCGCGGGCTCGAAGGTGCCCCCGAGGCGGCCGTGCCGGCCGTTCCCACCGAACCTGTCGAGCCCGCCGAACTCGCCGTTCCCGCGGAGCCCGCCGTGCCGGACCGCGAACCGGTGGCCGAGCGGTGACGGGAAGCGCGGAGCGCGCCCGCGCCGATCACCCCACTTCGGCGGCGGGGGCGTCGTCCCCGGCCAGGGCGCCGGCGAACTGGGCGGAGTAGAGCCGGTGGTAGGCGCCGCGTGCGGCGAGCAGCTCGTCGTGGGTGCCGTGCTCGACGATGCTCCCGGCCTCCATCACCAGGATGAGGTCCGCGTCGCGGATGGTGGACAGCCGGTGGGCGATGACGAAGCTGGTCCTGTCGCTGCGCAGCGCGGCCATCGCGTGCTGCACCAGCACCTCGGTGCGGGTGTCGACCGAGCTGGTCGCCTCGTCCAGGATGAGCAGCGACGGGTTGGCGAGGAACGCGCGGGCGATGGTCAGCAGCTGCTTCTCGCCGGCGCTGATGTTGCCGCCCTCCTCGTCGATCACGGTGTCGTACCCGTCGGGAAGGGTGCGGACGAACCGGTCGACGTACGTCGCCCGGGCCGCCGCCTGGATCTCCTCGTCGGTGGCCCGGGGGTTGCCGTAGGCGATGTTGTCGCGGATCGTCCCGCCGAACAGCCAGGTGTCCTGGAGCACCATGCCGATCTGGGAGCGCAGGTCCTCGCGGCGCATCGCGGTGATGTCGACGCCGTCAAGGGTGATGCGGCCCGCGTCCAGCTCGTAGAAGCGCATGATCAGGTTGACCAGCGTGGTCTTCCCCGCGCCGGTCGGGCCGACGATCGCGATCGTGTGCCCGGGCTCGGCCACCAGCGACAGGTCCTCGATGAGGGGCTGCTCGGGGTCGTACCTGAAGGACACGTGCTCGAACTCGACGCGCCCCCGCCGGGTGGCGGGCAGCACCGGGTCGGCGGGGTCGGGCTCCTGCTCCTCGGCGTCCAGCAGCTCGAAGACCCGCTCGGCTGAGGCCACCCCCGACTGCAGCAGGTTGGCCATCGAGGCGACCTGCGTCAGCGGCTGGGTGAACTGCCGGGAGTACTGGATGAACGCCTGGACGTCGCCCAGGCTCATCGACCCGCCGGCCACCCGTACGGCGCCGACGACCGCGATGGCGACGTAGTTGAGGTTTCCGATGAACATCATCGTCGGCATGATGATCCCGGAGATGAACTGGGCGCCGAAGCTCGCCCTGTACAGGGCCTCGTTGCGCTCCCGGAACACCTCCTCGACCTCCGGGCCCCGCCCGAAGACCTTCACCAGCTCGTGCCCGGTGAAGGCCTCCTCGATGTGGGCGTTCAGCGTGCCGGTGTGGGCCCACTGGGCGACGAACTGCTTCTGCGAGCGCTTGGCGATCTGCCCGGTTACGATCATCGTGACCGGGATCGTCACCAGCGCGATCGCGGCGAGCAGCGGCGAGATGACGAACATCATGACCAGCACGCCGATCACGGTGAGCAGCGAGCTCAGCAGCTGGCTCAGCGTCTGCTGCAGGGTCTGGGACACGTTGTCGATGTCGTTGGTGACCCGGCTGAGCAGCTCGCCGCGCGGCTGGCCGTCGAAGAACTTCAGCGGGAGCCGGTGCAGCTTGTCCTCGACGTCCGCGCGGAGGCGGAACACCGTGCGCTGCGTCACGTCGTTGAGCAGCCGGCCCTGCAGCCACATGAACAGCGACGCCGCGACGTAGAGCGCCAGCACCCAGGCCAGGACCGTGGCGAGCGCGTGGAAGTCGATGCCGTGGCCGGGGACGACGTCCATCCCCGCGAGCATGTCGGCGAAGTCGCCGTGGCCCGAGGCGCGCAGGCCCTGCACGGCCTGCTCCTTGGTCCTTCCCGCGGGCAGCTGGGCGCCGATCACCCCGCTGAAGATCACGTCCGTCGCGCGGCCGAGCAGCTTCGGCCCGATGACGGAGAACACCACGCTGATCACCGCGAGGCCGATCACGGCGACGATCTTCGGCCGTTCGGGGCTCAACCGGCGCAGCAGCCGCCGGACGGAGGGGCCGAAGTTCATCGACTTCTCCGCCGGCATCTGCCCGCCGCCGAACGGCCCGAAACCGCCGCCTCCGCCGGGCCGCGGTCGCACCGGTGCCATGGGCCGTGCCGTGGGCCGGTCGCTCATACCGCACTCCCCGCGGTCAGTTGGGACTCGACGATCTCGACGTACGTCGGGCAGGAATCGAGCAGTTCGCCATGGGTGCCGATGCCGGCGACGACCCCGTCGTCCAGGACGACGATCTGGTCGGCGTCGGCGATGGTGGAGACCCGCTGGGCGACGATCACCACGGCGGCGTCGGCCGTGTACGGGCGCAGGGCGGCGCGCAGCCTGGCGTCGGTGGTCAGGTCGAGCGCCGAGAACGAGTCGTCGAACAGATAGATCTCGGGTTTGGCGACCAGCGCGCGGGCGATGGACAGGCGCTGGCGCTGCCCGCCGGACACGTTCGTGCCGCCCTGGGAGATCGGCGCCTGCAGGCCCTCGGGCATCGCCTCCACGAAGTCGCGGGCCTGGGCGACCTCCAGCGCCTCCCACAGCTCCTCGTCGGTGGCGTCCGGGTTGCCGTACCGCAGGTTGCTCGCCACGGTACCGGTGAACAGGTACGGCTTCTGCGGCACCAGGCCGATGCGCGTCCAGAGCATCTGGGGGTCGAGGTCGCGTACGTCGACACCGTCGATCAGCACGGCGCCGGACGTCGCGTCGAACAGCCGGGGCACCAGGGAGACCAGGGTCGTCTTGCCCGACCCGGTGCTGCCGATGACGGCGGTGGTCTTCCCCGCGGCCACACGGAAGGAGACACCGGACAACACCGGCGCCTCCGCGCCCGGATAGCGGAACCCGACGTCACGCAGCTCCAGCTCGGCCCGGCGGTCCACCCGCCGTACGGGATCGGTGGACGGGCGCACCGACGACTCGGTGTCCAGCACCTCGGCGACGCGCTCCGCGCAGACCGCGGCGCGCGGGATCATGATCGAGATGAAGGTGGCCATCATCATCGACATGAGGATCTGCATCAGGTACATGAGGAACGCGGTGAGGGCGCCCACCTGCATCTCGCCGCTGTCCACGCGGGCTGCGCCGAACCACAGCACGGCGACGCTGGAGGCGTTGAGGATCAGCATCACGGTGGGGAAGATGAGCGCGGTCAGCCGCCCGACGCGCAGCGCCGTCCCGGTCAGATCGTCGTTCGCCCGGGCGAACCGGCGGATCTCCTCGCGCTCCCGGACGAAGGCCCGCACCACGCGGATGCCGGAGAGCTGCTCGCGGAGCACCTGGTTCACCACGTCGATGCGGGTCTGCATGGCACGGAACTGCGGGACCATGCGGAAGACGATCAGCCCGATCGAGATCAGCAGCACCGGGACGCAGACCAGCATGAGCCACGACAGCCCGACGTCCTGACGCAGGGCCATGATGATGCCGCCGACCCCCATGATGGGCGCGGCGACCAGCATCGTGCAGGTCATCACCACGAGCATCTGGATCTGCTGCACGTCGTTGGTGTTGCGGGTGATCAGCGACGGAGCCCCGAACTCGGCGACCTCCCGCTGCGAGAAGCCGCTCACCCGGTGGAAGACCGCCGACCGGACATCCCGGCCGAACCCCGCCGCCACCCGGGCACCGTAGTAGACCGCCGCGATCGAGCAGGCGATCTGCACGAGGGACACGGTCAGCATCCAGCCGCCGGTGGCCAGGATGTAGCCGGTGTCGCCCGTGGCCACCCCCCGGTCGATGATGTCGGCGTTCAGGCTCGGCAGATACAGGGAGGCGATGGTGCCGACGAGCTGGAACAGCACCACCGCCGTGAGCGCGGGCGAGTAGGGCCGCAGGTACGCGCGGAGCAGACGGCTCAGCACAGCCGTGGTCCAGGCGAGCGTCGCGGGGAGGGCGAAATCATGCGCAACACGCTATATGAGCAGCTAGCTCACCCACCCCTGATTTTCGGCAGGAGCGAACAGGGGACCCGCGTCGGCCCTCCCGCGCGGGTGACAGGGCCGTACGGGGCCGTCAGGCGGGGGCGGGAGCACGGCCGGGGACCTGCTCGAGACCGAGGCCGCCGGGGGTGGGGCTCGAGGTGAAGCCGGGAGTGAGGCCGGGGGCGTGGCTCGAAGTGAGGTCGGCCAGGGCGACGACGCCGACCGGGCGGCCGTCCACGACGACAGGGAGCTGGTGCACGTCCTTCTCGCGCATCAGCCGCGCCGCCTCGGCCACGTCCTGGTCGGGGCCGACGGTGACCACGTCGCAGGTGCACAGCACCGCCAGCGGGGTGGTGGCGAGGTCCCTGCCCTCCGCGACCGCGCGTACGACGATGTCCCGGTCGGTCACCAGCCCGCGCAGCCGGCCGTCCCCGACCACCAGCACGTCGCCGATCCCGCGGTCGCGCATCAGCTTGGCGGCCTTGACCACCGGAGCCTCCTCCGGCAGCGTGACCGGATCGCGCGTCATGACCTCTTCCACCGTGTGGGGCATCTCGGTCTCCTGGGGGCCGGTGGGGGTATTTCTTTTAGTTATACGCATTTCTTGCGGTGACACGGTTCTGCGGTCTCGCGGAAGGAGTTCTCCCGCGAGACCGCTTCGCGTTTTCAGAGGTGTGTTTTCCGGGGACGTTCGGTTCGCGCGGCTCAGCGACGGACGCGTCCGCCGCGCCAGCCGCCGCGCCAGGAGTTCACACCGGCGGTGCCGACACCGGCCTGGTGCAGGGACAGCAGGCACAGGCCGAGGGCGAGCAGCGCGGTCAGGCCGATGCCGATGCTCGCGTTGAGGAGATCGAGGAGGAAGGCGATCCCGAAGACGACCGCCGCGGCGATGGCGAGCATTGTTACCTCACTTCCGGTTCAGGTGGGCAAGTAACGCGTGATACTCGTGCAGGGCCAGGCGCAGCGCCTCGGTGTCGCCCCGCTCGTTGTCCTTCCACTGGTCGAGCAGCGCCTGCCGGCGGCTGGTGAGGGCCGACAGGGCCTCCTCCACCAGCGCGTCCGCCTGCTCGACCGATCGGCGCGGATCGTCGACGAAGCCCGTCTTGATCTCGCGCCACCGGCTTTCCAGCGCCTCGTCCAGGACGGACGCCGCGCCGGAGGCGGCGGTGGTGGCGGTGACGGGGTAGGCCACCGGCCCGTCGACGGTGGCGCCGGCAGTGGCGCCGGCAGTGGCGTCGCCGGAGGTCATCTCGTCCCGGGCGTAGCCGGTGCCGTCCGTCTCCACGTCGCGGTCCGCGTCGTCGCCATGGGTGCCGTACGCGCCCGTGGCGGCGTCGCCGGACTCGGTGGAGTCGCCGGTGCGGCCGCCCGCGACGAGGCGGTCGCCCTCGGCCGTGTGCCTGCCGCCGGTCCGGGGCGACGTGAGGACGTCGTCGCCCGCCTGGCCGTACGGCTGGCGGAAGCGGGAGCCGTCGTCGTCCGCGCCGTCCGTCCGCGCGTCATCGCCGGTTTCCTGCGTCGTGTCCCGCGGGTGCGCGCGGTCGCCGGTGTCGCCTGCCGTGCCGTCCGCGTAGCCGGCGGTGTACGCGTCGCTGGGGGAGTAGACCGGGCCGGGGCCCTCGTGCTCGTCCCGCCCGGCGTCCGCGAGAGCCCTCTCCCTGCGAGCCTCCTCCTCGAGGGGCTCGGGGGTCTCGGGAGTCGGCTGCTCGGCGACGTCGTCGCGCTCGTCATACCTGTTCGTCCGCATGGTCATCGCCCCGCCTTCCGTACGTCCGCGTGGTGGCCGTTCATCGAGGCGCCGTCGTAGCCGTCGGTGGTGTACGCGGCACCGTTGACGTGGTCGTTCAGAGGAACATCGGCGCCCTCGCCGAGAAGCTCCTGGAACAGCGCGCGGTAGTGGACCATCGCCTGCCGGAGCTCTTCGGTGGTGGCGTCCTGCCGGGCGGCGCGGCTGCTGATGTCGTGGGCCTTGCGGTAGTGGTCGAGCGTGGCGGCGTGAGCCACGGACAGGTCGCTCAGACGCTGCTCGAACTCGTCGGTGGGATAGCCGCGCTCGGCCATCACCGCGGTGACCAGCGCGTCCGCCTCGGTCACGGCGAAGCCGGGAGCGTCCACGAACCGCTCCTGCACCTCGGTCCACTTCCTCGCGTACCGTTCCCGGGTCTGCGGGTCGAGCGGGCGGATGTCCAGCTTGGCGTGGCGCTCCTCGCGGGCGAGCAGTTCCTGCTCGGCCTCTTTACGGCTGTCGCTCTCCCGCACCGCCCGTTCGTACTCGGGCCCGAAACGGTCCTGCAGGTGGCGCCGGCGGTTGCGCGCCGACACAAGGTAGCCGACTGCCAGGATCACCAGCACGGCGACGATCACGACGGCCACCCATGCTACGGCGGTCATATCTGCCTCCAGGGGTGAGTGCGTTGTTCATCCGCACTGCCCGGGAATGCGGCCTTCACGCCTTGCGTAATCGCGGATTCTGCGGGTAAAGGGCCGTTGACCAGCAGAGGAGGTAGCCATGGGCTTCGGGGCCAGTCTCGCCTTCATCGCGGTCGGCGCGGTTCTCGCGTTCGCCGTCAAATGGGACGTTCCTGGAATCGACCTTCAAATGATCGGTTGGATTCTCATGGCCGTGGGGATCGTCGGCATGGTGCTCACCGGTCGCTACACCCGCCGTCCGCGGACGGAGGAGACGGTGGAGACCATCGAGCCGGACACGATGTACACCGTGGACCCGGCGGCCGAGCCGCATGTCCACGTCCACGAGACCGAGTCGCACACCGCCGTCCACCCGGGCGAGCGTCACGTGCATGTACGGGAGGAGACCACGCCCCTGCCGCGCGACGGCGTGTGAGCCGTACGGTCAGGGAGTGGTGCCCGCCGCGTCCGTGGCTTCGCGGGCCTCGGCGAGGACACGGGCGACGTGTGAGTCGTCGCCGGCGGGCACCTCGTGGAAGCCCAGCTCGGGGTCGTAGGCGATGTCGAGACCGTTGTCGACCAGCCGGTTCGCCCAGCGGAGCGCGGTGTTGAGCCTGTCCTTGGGGATCGGGCGGCCCTGGGCCGCGGCGGAGAGGTTCCGGAGGTTGGTGGCGGGGCCGCTCTGGCTGTGCTCGCGCCGGAGCTTCCACGGCAGGGCACGGCTGTGGTCCGTCATCGGCTTGGACACGCCGGCGGCCCGCTTCGCCTGCAGGATGCCCGACTCCGTGACGCCGAAGTGCTCGGCGAGACGGGAGTTGGTCCACCCTTCGGCGGCCAGCCGGACGAGTTCCTCCTGGTCGATGCGCGCCTTCCTCCCCATGATCGCCAGCCTAGGCCCACTGGCGCGGTTCGTGTACGCACGAGGGCGGAAACTGCGCTAAGGTTTGGGTGTGCCCGGGGAGACCAGGGCAACGGGACGTAGCGCAGTTTGGCAGCGCACTTGACTGGGGGTCAAGGGGTCGTGGGTTCAAATCCCGCCGTCCCGACACTGTTGTAGCAGGTCAGAGGCCTGATCACTCTCCAAGTGATCAGGCTTTTTTGATGTCTGACCGTCGTTTGACCGTGAAGCTGAACGTGCCGACCGCTCCCGACCGATACCCCTCAATACCGGAGCTGACCAGGGGATCCACGGTCAACGAGACTGCTCCAGCCCGGTGTGTTCAAATGAACCGCCCCACCCGGCCGCCAGGGTTGCCCGTTTTCGCCGGCGGCGCGGAGCGTCGCGATGGGCGATCGGGGACGCAGCGGTTCACGGGCCTGATATGGCAATGTGGCCAACCGGGCGGGGCCAGACCGGGTCCAACTGCATGAGACCTCAGAACGGAGAGGATCATCCAGACCCGACCAGACCGATGGCAAGGAAGTTGACCGGCCTCGCCCTGGCGATACTGACGATCAACTCCAAGCTGTTGATGCAAGCCCCGGACATGGGGCGAGCCATCGTGTGACGGTCAGCGAGTTCCCGACCAAAGGTTCTCGCGGAGGACACCACACGATGGCTCTGGACCAGTCTGCCCTGCTCAACCTGCTGGAGTCTTTGAAAGCCGCCGACGCCGACGACGTCATCCGCCAAGCGCTGCAAGCCGTCCTGCAAGCGCTCATCGAGGCGGAGGCGACCGCGGTCATCGGCGCCGCCCCGCACCAGCGCACCGAGACCCGGACCGCTCAGCGCAACGGCTACCGCGACCGGCTGCTGATCACCGCCGGTGACCTGGAACTGAAGATTCCCAAGCTGCGATCGGGGTCGTTCTTCCCCTCGCTGCTGGAACGCCGCCGCATCGACCAGGCGCTGTTCGCCGTGGTCATGGAGGCCTACCTGCACGGAGTGTCCACCCGCAGCGTCGATGATCTGGTCAAAGCACTCGGCGCCGAGACCGGGATCTCCAAAAGCGAGGTCTCGCGCATCTGCGCGGACCTGGACAGCGAGGTGGCCGCCTTCCGCGACCGGCCGCTGTCCCACACCACCTTCCCCTACGTGTTCCTCGACGCCACCTACTGCAAGGCCCGCGTGAACCACCGGGTCGTCTCCCAAGCTGTCGTCATCGCCACCGGCGTCAGCATCGACGGCCGGCGTGAGATCCTCGGCTTCGCCGTCGGCGACAGCGAAGACGGTGCGTTCTGGACGGCGTTCCTGCGCTCGCTGAAGGCCCGCGGACTGACCGGGGTGCAACTGGCCATCTCCGACGCCCACGCCGGCCTGGTCGGCGCGCTGCGGGCGGTCTTCCTCGGCGCATCCTGGCAGAGGTGTCGCGTCCACTGAAGCCGTCAAGAATCAAATTGTCGGTGTGTCCTGAGACGTCGTTGATGTCAGGCTGTTGAGGAGTTCGGCCGCACTGGAGTAGCGGGCCGTGGAGTGGGTCACGACATAGCCGTCCTCTTCCAGCAGTGGACGGACCCATGTCCTGGCGTTGCCGATGGTGCGTCGGCTCACCTCAAACAGTTCGGCCACCACGTCCCAGCTGCAGGCTTTGCGCAGGCCGAGGATGACCGCGAGGACGCGTTCAGCATCGGTGATCTTCTCGTAGAAGATGCCGCCGCGGGCCGTTGCCTGTCGGTCTCCACCACGCTGACGGTGCTTGCGCCGCTCGGCCTGGGCAGCTTGACGGCGCGACAATCGCTTGATCAGCTGATTCAGCTCCGATCGGCTCATCCCGGTCAGTGCGGGATCGCCGAAAGTCACAAGCCGGCTCGGCCGCTCCGGAACCGTGTCACCGTCCAGGAACTCGCGCAAGGCGGCCACGCTCGTGAAGCGCAGAAGCGTGGGCTCGATCCGGTGCTTATGCGCGGCCAGCAGGTGACTGGTCTCGGAGACCGCCTTGCCGATGGAGGCAGGGTTGACTTCGACCATCTCGGACAAGACCCGCTGAGAACAGACCTGCCGTAGGCAAACGACGGTGAGCACGACCTTGTCGGCGTCGCTGAGCAGGGGACGGCCGTGATTGCCCTTGGCCTGGCGGCGTGGACCACCGCGCTGCTCGAAGTAGCGCTGTTCAGCACGCGCGGCCTGAGTGGGAGCCAGCGCGGTGGTCAACGCAGCAAGGGCTTGGCGGTTCATGCCGGTCAGGCGCGGGTCGCCCAGAGTGTGGAGGGCACGGGCCCGGATCTGGTTGCGGTCACCGGCCTGGACGGCAGTTGCTTGTTGGTCTGTTGCCGGGGCGATGGTGTAGTTCCACGATCCGCGCTGAGCGTGCGGCGTGATGGGCAGCGCGTCCATGCGCTCGGTGCTGACCGAGACCCCGATCGGGTAGTCCCCGGTGTCCAGTTCGGCTTGGACGCGTAGCCCGGCCCGGGTGCGGGTGGCGGCGATGCTGTTGACAACGACCTCGTGGCTGGTCAGGGGTCTGCCCCGCCAGTTCATCGTGATGTGGGAGAACAACCGATGCTCGACCTTGTTCCACTTTGAGGTGCCCGGCGGGAAGTGGCAGACCGTGATGGTCAGCCCGGTCTCGGCGGCGAAATCGGCCAGTTCGGCCTTCCAAGCCCGGTAGCGATAGCTGTTGGAGCCGCCGCAGTCTGCAGTGATCATCAGCTGGGAGGCGTCCGGGTAGTCGGCCCGGCCGCGGGCGCGCCACCAGCGGCGGATCGAGGCCACCGCGAACGCCGAGGTGTCGTGGTCGACTCCGACGTTGACCCAGCCCCGGTCGGTGGCCAGGTCGTAGATGCCGTAAGGGATGGCATGCGGGACATCCGGGCCGGTGAAGAAGAAGCTGTGGTCCTCGACCTGGACCGGGTCGCCCTTCGGGCGCCACTGCCGCCCGGGGTTGGGCAGCTGCCCGAGCTGCTCCTTCTTCTTGGTGTCGACGCTGATCACAGGCTGCCCGGCGCTCTGATGGTCCTTGACTCGGTCGTTGATATAGCGAAACTGCACGTCCCGGTCGGGATGCTGCGCGCCCTCCAGCGTCTTGACGTTGGCCTGCAGGCTGAAGCCCTGCTCCTTCAGCAGCCTGCCTACCGTCGGGGCGGAGACCCGGTGTCCTTGCCGGCTCAGTTCCTCGGCCAACTTCCGCAGTGACTTGGTGGTCCAGCGGAGCGGTGATGCGGATCGCCTCGCTCATCCGGCTCGACCAATGCCAGCAGTGCTGGTAACAGTCCCGGACTGTGTTCGGTCACCGGCTTGCGGCCTCCGCCTGGCCGTCGGACGCGGTCTAAAGGCCAGGGGGTCGTGGCCTTCCTCCAGTTCGCAAATGCCTGACCGGACCGTCGTCTCGCTGACTCCCGCCGCCCGGGCGACCGCCCGCACACCTCCGTGTCCGAGCAGCCGTGCCTCGGCCGCCAACATCAGCCGCTGTTGACGCTCGTTCAGATGCGGCAGCAACACCATGAATCTCAGCTCGAGTTGCTCGCGGACCTCGGTGGAGATGGCCATACCACACCAACGAGCCCAAGATCAGAAAGCAACGGCTTATTTCTTGACGGCTTCAGTTCATGCGCAACGTCTTGTCCCGCGTCCCCAAGGGCTCAGCGGAAATGGTCGCCGCAGCGATTCGCACCATCTTCGCCCAGCCCACCGCGCAAACCGTCCGCGCCCAGCTGACCACCATCGCCACCATGCTCGGCCGTCAATTCCCGGTCGTGGAACAGATGCTCCTCGAGGCAGCCGACGACATCACCGCGTTCGCCGCCTTCCCCGTCCAGCATTGGAAGAAGATCTGGTCGACCAACCCACTGGAACGGCTGAACCGGGAGACCAAACGCCGCTCCGACGTCGTGGGCGTCTTCCCCAACCCCACCGCCCTGGGCCGCCTGGCCGGAGCCGTGCTGGCCGAACACCACGACGAATGGCAGGTCAGCGACCGCCGCTACCTGTCGGAGGGCTCCATGGCCCAACTCGCCGCCCCACCCGCAGACGATCTGGCCGAACCCCTGGAGCACACCGCCCTCGCCGCGTCATAGTCACACAAACCCACAACTCGCCGACCCCACATGATCAGCAGCGAGTTACACCACTCGGCGGGACATCACCAGGGGCCCAGATTCGATTGACACGCGGAACGGCGCATGCTTTGTTTGTAACTAGTTACAGCAACTAGTTACTTTCGAGAGGGCGTAAGCCGTCGAGCCGAGGTCATCAGTTCCCTTTCATTCGCCCCCGGCTTAGACGATGAGCGCCGAGACCGGCGACACCCGAAACGACCCGACAAGCCCCACGAAAGACGAGGGAGACCGGATCAGCATGGTCGAGCATGTGGTCGTCATCGGTGCCGGCGTCTACGGTGCGGCGGTGACCGCCGCGCTGACGCGGCGGGGCGCTCGTGTCACGGTCGTTGACGCCGGTGCACCGGCGGCTGGCAGCTCTGGTGCGACGTTCTCGTGGACCAACTCCTGCGGCAAGCAGCCGCGGTCGTACCACGATTTCAGCGTCGCGAGTATGGCGGCCCATCGCAAGCTGGCCACCGACGTGCCTCATGGCGACTGGTACCACGAGGGCGGCAACCTCGAATGGGCCGCCGACGACGCCGGGCGCGAGGCACTGCGCAAGAAGGTTGCGGGCGTCCTCGACTACGGATACGAGGCACGGTGGCTCAGCCGAGCGGAGGCGCTGGGCCTGGAACCGGACATGGACCCCGGCGAGTTGCCGGCAGGCGAGATCGCCTACTTCCCGCGCGAAGGCTGGATCGAGCCGGTGCGCCTGATCGCCCACCTGCTGTCGAGGGCGGTGGCCGGCGGTTCCGAACTGGCGGCGAACGACGCCGTCACCGCACTGGAGGTGACTGCGGGCACGGTGCGCGCCGTGCGGCTCGCCTCCGGCCGGCGGCTCCTCGCGGATGCGGTCGTGAACTGTGCAGGACCCCAGGCCGCCGGGATCGCCGCGCTGGCCGGACTGGTTCTGCCCATGCGCAACACCCGCGGTGTGCTCGTCTGCTCCTCACCGGTCGCGGTATCGGTCTCGCGCGTCATCCATGCCCCGCACGTCCACCTACGCCCGGATGGCGGCGGGCGGCTGCTGCTGCACACCCATGAGATCGACGGCACGGCACACGTGTCCGGCACCGGGGAGATCAGCGTCGACCCGTCGGCCATCGACAAGGTGGTCGAGGCCGGTCGTGCGCTGTACCCGGGAATGCGAGCCTCGACCGTGGAAGCCGTCCGGGTCGGTCAACGGCCCATCCCCGGCGACGGCCTGCCGGTACTCGGCCGGGTCGTCGCGCTGCCCAACTTCCACTTCGCGGTCTCGCACAGCGGCGCGACGCTCAGCGTGCACGCCGGCGACCTGGTCGCCGGCGAGGTGCTCGGTGAGGACCACGACGACGCGCTGGCCGCGTTCCGGTTCGAGCGGCCGGCACTGGCGGCCCGGTAACGGAGGGATCATGCGCACGATCGTCCTGCATGGCTGCGACCTGGTCGACGGCACGGGCACGGATCCACGGCACGGGGTGGACATCGTCGTCGCGGGGGGCACCATTCGCGAGATCGTTCCCGCGCGACCGGCTGACGCCTACGGCACGGTGGACGAGATCGTTGACGCGGCCGGAATGCTGATGATCCCCGGACTGATCAACAACCACACACATGGCACCGCGTACGGACCGCTGTTTCCCAGCGGACACGTGGGCCTGCCACACGAGCAGGTCCTCGCCAACCTCGACCGGCACCTGCTGGAAGGGACGACCACGGTGCTCTGCGTGGACGGGTTCGTCACCGCCGAGGCGCTCGCGCGCACCGGTGAAGTGCATCCGATCAACGTCAAACTCGCCTCGTGCAACACCCCGGCGTGCCTGGCGGCGGCGACCATCGCCGACGGCGGCGGCCTCACCGAGGCGAACCGCATGTTCACCGCGCGGCACGCGGTACGCGCCGGCGCGGTCGCGCTCGGCGAGATCGGGGCGGGACACACCCTCGGTGGGGGCGGGGCGAGTTACATGTACATCCCGGCCGAGATCGAGAGACGTACCGGCGTGAAGATCACACCCCGGCAGGCGAACGGGCTGAAGACCGCGGTGCTGGGCCGGCACATCTCGGAGAAGGCGTTCGATCGGGACCGTGTCGAGGAGGCCCTGGCGAGCGCGGGCCTGACTGGCACGCTCTCGGTCGAGGACACCCGTGAGATCGTCTCCGGCATCGTGCTGCCGGCCTTCGACATCGCCTTGCACGGGCTCGCCGAGGCGGCCGGGCAAGCTCGCGAGGCGGGCGTCCCGGTGCTGGTGCACAACGCGGCGGCATCGATGACCCAGGTCGCCTCCATCGCGGAGACGGACGTGACGCTGATCGCCGGGCACTCCAACCACTCGAGCTTCGAGCTCCGCGAGGCGGTCGAGCACGCCGGACGGCTCAAGGAGATGGGTGCGATCGTGGATGTCTCCACCCTGGACACCTTCGGGGCACAGCGGCTCACAACGGGGCCGGAATTGCTTTATGCGATGTTTTCCGCGGGGGTGGTCGACACGATCTCGACCGACTACGCGGGCGGCCACCACGACCCGATCCTGCTGGCGATCGACCGATCCATCAAGGCGGGTGTGGTGAGTCTGCCGGCGGCGGTCGCGATGGCGACCGCCAACGTCGCGGACGCCATCCCCGGCGTGGCGCCGCGGCGTGGCCGTATCCTGCCGGGAACGATCGCCGACCTCGTGCTGACGGACCCTGCGGAGCTCCACCACGTGGGGATCGTCATGGTCGGTGGCGAGATCGTCGCGAGAGCCGGTCGGCGCGTCGCCGCCTGACCGGCGCCGGAACTGCTGGGGGGGACCGGGAGAATCATGGTGAAACGAGCGACCATCGGCGACGTCGCCGCGGACGCCGGCGTGTCCACGGCCACGGTCTCCCGCGTCCTCAACGGCGGCGCCGTCACCGAGGCGACCGCCACCCGGGTGTGGGAAGCGGTCGCTCGTCTCGAGTACACCCCCAACGCGCTCACCAGGGGCGTCTTCGCCGGACGCTCCAGCACGATCGGAGTCGTCATCCGCGACCTGAGCAGCCCGTTCTACCTGGACCTGATCCGCGGCATCGACGAGGTGGCGGCCGCAAACGACAGCCTCGTCATGCTCGCCAACACCTTCCGTCGCGTCGACCGCGAGGTCGCCCAGGTACGGACCATGGACGAACAGAGGGTGCGTGGCCTGATCGTGACGACCGGCGAAGCGACCGATGGCCGGACACGCCGGATGGCCGAGAACGGCACCCCCTGCGTGATCATCGCGCGCTCCGTGCTGGACGCGCCGCCCGGCATGCACTCGATCAGCTTGGACAACGTCGAGGCCGGGCAGCTGATGGCCGTCCATCTGGCCGGGTGCGGGCGGTCGTCCATAGGCGTCGTGTCCTCGGGACGCCGCACGTCTCAGATCGAGCGCACGGCGGGGCTGAGGCGGGCCCTCGCGGACCTGGGGCTGCCCTTGCCCGAGGACGCGGTGATGGTCGCGGAAACCGAAGACGAGGTGAGCGGTGCCGTCGACACGCTGCTCGTCCGTGGCCGTGATCGCGGCGAGCCATTGGACGCGATCGTCTGCACCACCGGCCGACTCACCGTCGCGGTCCACGCGGCCCTCACCGCTCGCGGCATCGCCATCCCCGGCGACATCGCGTTCGTGACGATGGACGATTTTCCGTGGGCCACCGCGCTCGGGATCACCGTGATCGCCCAGCCCTCCTACCAGATGGGCCTGAAGGCGGGCGAACTCGTCGTCGACCGCCCCAGCGGGCCGGTCGAGTTGGTCTTCGCGCCTACGTTGGTCGCCCGCACCTCGTGCGGCGAGCGCCAGAAGGCCTGATCCCGTACCCCGGCAGCTCGGCGCTCCCGCCAAGCAGTCCAGCCTCGACTGCGCTGCCCACGGTCGTTCCCCACTCGCCTACCAGCGCAATGTGACCAGGCGTACAGCGGTGTGGGGTGGACCAGCGGGACCGAGCGGATCGTCGGGTGCGGCGGGAGGGGTATGTCCGCGGGCAGCAGGCTGAAGTGCTGCGTGTCGGCTGCCAGGTCTGCCAGGAAGTGGTCCAGTCCGAGATTCGTGCCTTCGGCGTGCTGGTGGATGCCGAAGGCCGTGGCGAAGCGGTGCAGGAAGTCCAGCCGGTGGAGCGGGCCGGGGGTCCACAGCACGCCGTCGCGCAACTGTGCCGGACGGATCGCGGGGGCGTCCGCCAGCGGGTGGTCGGCGTGGAGGATCGCGTCCACAGGTTCGAGCCGTACCAGACGAGGGCGGCCACTTCGCCTCGCTGGAACGCCCCGACCTCGTGGCCGACGATATCCGCGCGTTCTTCGCATCCCTGCGCTGACCTCGGCCCGAGACGAGGGTCGTTTCGTTCGTACGTCAAGCAGACTGCTGGCGGGACAGTCCCGCCCGGGGACCAGGTGGGGACCACACGTCTTGCGCGCAGTCGAACAATCCGCACGTCACTAGACGCCGTCCGGAGTTACCTGAACGCCGTTGGGCTGCGAAAACGCCTACTCCAACGTCCTGGGGGTCAAGGGGTCGTGGGTTCAAATCCCGCCGTCCCGACACTGTTGTAGCAGGTCAGAGCCACAGTTCCCAAGATCGGGGATTGTGGCTCGCGGTCGATGACCCGCTGCTGGGCCTCGGTGTAGACCGTGCGGCGGACGTCGGAGTAGCCGGTCTCGGCCCGGCACTGCGCGTCCGCGACCGCCGTGTCGATCTCGGCCCGCGTGCCGCGTGGCTTGTCCGAATCCGCCCTTCAGGCGCTCACGTCGACCACGACGCGAACCGTGGCCTGGTCCGTCTCCGTGGTGCGGACCGTGAGAACGGCCTGCCAGCGACCCGGGAACGGCAGGTTCAGCTGGCCGATGTAGTGCCCGCCGGCGCCCTGAAGCTCCACCGGGATCGGCCCGAGGTCCCGGTCTGTGAGGGTCATGGCGGCGTGCACCTCCGGCACGTTGAGCGGCGCGCCGTTCGGGTCGAGCACCGACAGGTGCAGCTGCGCCGGCCCCACCTTGGGCGGAAATACCGCGAGCAGCACCGCACCGCGCGCGGCGGGGCCGGAGCCGGCCGAGAACGGCACGGATGTGGGCACGGCCGGCACCGGCGCCGCTCGATTCGCGGGCGCCGCCGTCGAGCGGCGCTCGGCGTACGCCGAGCGGGCCGGCTCGATGGCGACCAACGCGGCGGACAGGCCGAGCACGACGGCGCCCACCGCCATCTCGGCCAGCAGCCGCCGGTAGAACGCGTAGAGCTGGTACGGGTCAGGGCCGCCGCGGCGCCGGTTGCCGCCCGCGCCGTAGTGGCGGGCGACCCATCCGCGGGCGGCGGCGCCGAACGCGACCAGCACGACCACGAGGGCGACCTTCGCCAGCAGAACCCGGCCGTACGCCGTGGCGAACAGCGTCGGCGGCGACCCGACCTGCCGCCATGCCTGGAACAGGCCGGTGGCGACGATGAGCGCCACGCACACCAGCGCCGTGTGCGAGAACCGGGGCACCGCCACGCGCAGGGTCACGGCGTCGCGGGCCGGCACGTGCGTCATGGCGAGCGCGACGAGACCCCCGAGCCAGACCGAGCAGGCGACGAAGTGCACGACGTCGACCGGCACGGCGAACCCGCCGGCCTCGCCCGTCACGCTGTGGTTCGCGATGCTCCAGGTCACGGCGAGCGCCGCGGCGGCCGCGAGCACCGCCGCCGCGGCCGTCCACCGCGTGCGGCGGTCCGGCGCGTCCGGGTAGCGGTTCAGCAGCCAGACGAGCGCGGGCGCCGCGGCGAGCAGCAGAGCGACGCGAATCCCGAGGGCACGGCCCAGGCCGGTGGCCCACGTCGTGGACAGCAGCCGCGGGTCGAAGGCGCCCACCACATCGCCGTCTGTCACGTACGGCCCGTACAACAGGCCGGAGGCGATCGCGGCGGCGAGGCTGGCGCCCCAGCCGGCCCACAACGCCCGCCGGGCCGACCGTCGCCGCGCACCGGCCGGCCAGCACCACGCCAGGTAGAACGCGGTGCCGAGCAGCACGGCGAACCCTGCGAACGCGGCCCACCGGGCGACGCCGTACGCCGTCGCGGCATCGCCGGAACGATCGCCCGGGGGCGTGACGGCGGCCGGGCGGCTGCCCGGCGTACCGACGGTGAACGTGTAGGCGCCCTGCACCGGGTGGCTGTCGGAGGACACCACCCGCCACGAGACGGTGTAGACGCCGTCGGCGAGTTTCCCGTTCAGCGGGGCCTCCACCGACGTGTCGTCGCCCACGCGGTGGACCGGTGCGCCGATGTCGATGCGGGCGCCGTCTGGGCCGAACAGCCGCAGGCCGTCCGGCGGCACGGTCACCGGGTCGGTGAACTGCAGCAGCAGCGTCCGAGGGGAGTCCTGGTAGATCTGGCCGTTGGCCGGCGCGGCGTCGACCAGTTCCGCGTGCGCCCAGGCAGGGCTCGCCACCACGAGGGACACGGCGGTGGCGAACCCTGCGAGGAGGACGGCGAGCCCCGCGCCGCGCGTCCTGGTGCGGGTCACGGCGAGAGCCGCGCGGCGGTGTCCGCCTCCGCGAGCGGCGCGGAGGCCGGCACCGGGATGCGCCGGCGCAGCCCGGTCGCGGCCGCCGTCAGCAGCGCGAGGGCGCCGAGCGCGAGGCCGGCCCAGCCGAGCAGGCGAGCGACGCCGTCGCCGGTGGGGGTGGGGGTGGGGGTGGCCGCGGCGGGCGCGGCGGGCGCGTTGGCCTGCGCTTCCGCCGGCTTGACGTCGATCACCGGCGCCGGGTGTTCGGGCCGTGGCGCGCCGGCCTCCGGGATGTCGATCCAGCGGACGACCTCACCATTGCTGTACGTCTGCAGCGCCTTGAACACGAGCTGGCCGGGCGTGGTGGGCAGCGGACCGAGGGACACCTCGAAGACCTGGAACTCGCCGGGCTTGATGGCGCCGCCTTCCCACACGATGCCCGTGACGGCCTTGTTGGAGGCCTCGTCGTCGTGTCCGGCGGACGCGGCGTTCGGCAGTTGCCGGGTGGCGACAGTGGCCGTCCAGCCCGGGACGGGGCGCAGGGAGACGCTGGTGAGCTGGGCGTTCTCCGGGAAGACGACCTCGACGCGGGTCGTTTTCGCGTCCGCGCGCTCGTCGGGCACCTTGAACGCGAACGTGCCGTAGCCGCCGGTGGTGGCGACCGAGGGGGAAACGGTGACGTGGGCCCACGCCGGCAAGGTGGGGGCGAGCAGGACGGCGACGCCGGCGACGAGCGTCGCGGCGACGGCACGGATGGGCTTCATGCGCGGACTCCTTGCGCGTATCGGTATGTGGAGCCCGTGCCGGCCAGGTGCGCTCACGGCTGACCGGCACGGGTTCGGAGGCAGGTTCAGCCGGCGATTACGGCGTCACATTGACGATCGTCACGAGGCCGATCATGCCGTTGGGTCCCTCGGAGTGGGAGAAGATGTGGCAGTGCAGCAACCACTTCCCGGGCTCTTTGGGCTGGAACACGATGTCGTACGTCTGTCCGACGCCGACGTTGAGCGTGTCCACGGTGTACGGTGAGGCGAGCTTGTTGCCGTCTTGGGCCACGACCTGGAACGGCGTGCCGTGCAGGTGCATCGGGTGGATCATCTCGGGGCCCGTGCCGATCAGCCGGACGTGGACCTTCTGGTTGACCGCCGCCGTCAGCGGCACGGTCGCCGGGTACGACTTGCCGTTGAAGGTGAACCCGTTGGAACCGTCGCCGATCTCGATGGTGTAGTGCTTGTCGGCGGCGATGTCGCCCAGCGTCGGGGTCACCAGGAGCGCGCCGTAGAGGCCCCGGCCGACCTGGCCGCCACCCATGTGCGAGTGGTACCAGTGCGTGCCGGTCGACTTGGCGGTCCACTCGTACGTGTAGGTCTGGCCGGGCATGATGTGCGGCTGGGTGATATCCGGCACGCCGTCCTGCGCGTTCGGCAGTTGCATGCCGTGCCAGTGCACCGCCGTGTGCTCCGGCAGGTCGTTCTGCACGATGACCCGCACCTGGTCACCCTCGTTGACCTTGATGGTGGGGCCGGGCACTATGCCGTTGAACGTGTACGCCTGCTTCACCACCCCGGGCGAGACCTCCCAGTCGGTCTGCGACATGCACAGCTTGAACACCTTGACGCCGCCGACAAGGTCGTAGGCGGCCAGCCGGGTGCCATCGCCCTGGTCGGCGCCGAGGACCGGCTTGTCGCAGGGCGCGGAACCGGGCGGCGGCGTCGTCGGGGTGACGCTCGGGCTCGGGCTCGTGCCCGGGCTGCCACTCGGCGACGGGCTGCCGCTGGGCGAACGGCTCGGGGTCGGCGACGGGCTCGCGCTCGGCGATCGGGACGGCGACGGCGACGGCGGTGCCGTTCCGGCGTTGATGATGCCGGTCATGTACGGGTGGAAACTGCAGTAGTAGTTGTACGAGCCGGCGGTGGTGACGGTGACCATGAAGCTCGCCCCGGGCGGCAGGTCCGGGGACGTGAAGTCGCCGCGGATGGCGTGGACGGTACCGTCTGTCTCCTGGTTGACGAACGTGACCGTGTCGCCGGGTGCCAGCGTGAGCACGTCCGGCGTGAACGCGAAGTTCTTGATCGCGATCGTGTGGTTCGTCGCGCCCGCGGCCTTCGGCGCGAACAGTGCCGCGCCGGGGACCAGGATCGAGAGCGCGATCACGCCGATCAGCATCAGCCGCCGTACCGGTGGCGAGGCGTCGGAGAGGGCACGCCGGAGGGCCGCGAAGGGCTCCGGCGCGGTCGTATCAGACATGGGTGTACTTCCTCGTCTACTGTGGAATGCACGCGCCCACGTGTCGGCGGCCGAATGGACCGGCGTGGGTGGTGCGCGATCGGGGGCCCTGGTCAGGGGGAGGGACCGTCCGCTTTACGGTCCCTCCCCCGCAGTGCGGGCCCGCAGTTACTCGCAGACCCCCTGGTTGATGGGGTTGAGCTGGGCACACGTGAGCTGGTCCGCCATCTCCGGCGTGGCGTTCTGCACCCAGCCGTTGTAGACGATCGGGTAGGGGAAGACGCCCTGCCCGCCCATGCCGTTGTAGCCGGTCACGACGTCGTCCACGGCGGTGCCCGCGGCCGAGTCGAGAACCATCTTGCCGACGATTGTGGAGTCGGCGGGGTTGCCGTCGCCGTTGGGGTCAGGGTCGATCACGGCGAGGGTGTTGGCGAACTTGCTCGACACGTAGGCGTAGTAGCCGCCGCCGCGCTTGGCACCGAAGTTGATGCCGTGACAGCCGGAGTCGCACGGCAGGTACTTGATGACCTTGTCGGTCTTGGTGTCGATGACGGCGATGTTGCTCGTGAGCGTGTTCGCCACGAACGCCACGTTGCCGTCAGGGCTGACCGGGATCTGGATCGGCAGGCCGCCGAAGCCCCCGGTCGTCGCCCCGGTCACCATGTCGTAGTTCGCCCACAGGTTGATGGCCTTGTAGCCGACGTTCGTGCCGCTGTCGGAGTGGCACGCCGGCCCGTCCAGCGAGATGCAGGAGACGCTCTGGCCGAGGAAGTTGGCCACGTAGTACTTCGAGGAGTCCGGCATCATGCCGGTCGCGATGGGCAGCTGCTCGGTCTGCACCTCCTGGATCGAGCCCGACGGCACGTCGACGATCGTCGAGTTGTTGTGGTTGACGTTCGGCGTGACCATGGTGTGCCCGTCGGCGCTCATCCAGTGCGCGTGCGGGTGGGCCGGTGTCTGGCCGGGACCCTGCACCAGGATGCGTCTGTCGATCTGCGTGGCACCCGGACTCAGTTCGACCACCGCGTTGCCGGCGTTGATGGCGACGTGGAGCTGGTCGGTGTCGGTCCGGGTCATCACATGGGATGGGTCCGGGCCGACCTGGATAGTTCGCACGAGCTTGCCCGTGGTCCGGTCGAACACGGTCAGGCGGTCGGAGAACCATTCCGTCTGATAGATGTACTTTCCGTTGCGGTCCGACCACATATTGTGCGGGTTGTTGAGGTTGATCTGTGGTAGCGCCACCTTCCGGTCTACGGTCCAGTTCTGCACGTCGACCTTGGTCGCCGCGCCGGACTTGACCTTGCCGGCGTACTGCTCCATCTGGGTGTCGACCCAGAGCTCACCGACGCCGGGCACGCTCGGCCGCTGGGTTAGCGCGGGCAGCGTGACGCCCTCGTTGAACTTGCTGTTGTAGTACGCGTCGAGGCTCGGGATGATCACCGGCTGCTCGTTCGCGTCGTACTCCAGGATCGGCGCGGGCGGGTAGTAGGGGTTCCAGTTCTTGGTCTGCGTGTTGCTGTAGACCTGCCAGTTGTCGGGCGTGGTGATCCGGAAGAACTTCTGCACGAGCTCCTGCACCACGTCGGCCGAGCTGGGCACGACGATGCCGCCCTTGACGTTGACGTTGAGCTTCTTGCCGAAGTCCAGGCCGGGCGTGAGCGGGTCGTCCACGACCACAGCACCGAGCATGTACGGGTGGATCTTGCAGGCCCACGCGTACAGGCCCGGTTCGGTCAGGTTGGCCTCGACGTTGCCGATGAACGCACTGTTCTGGTCGATCGGCTGCGCGCCGACCGGCCAGATCAGGCTGGTCACCGAGTGGGCCGAGGCGGCCGCCGGTGCCGCCACCGCGAACTTCGCCTTCGGCGCGAGGCTCAGGTCCGAGGGCGCCAGCGCGGCGACCTCGTTGAGCGTGCGCATCAGGTCGAGCCCCACGGGCAGGCTGCCGAGCGGGACGGCGCTGCTGTCCGGCACCGTCGACAGCTGCTGGCTGAGCTGGTTGATCTGCGTCTTGGCACGCTGGATCGTTGGGTTCAGGAATCCGAGCGCGCCGCCCGCCGCGTCGACCGCCGAGTTGAGCTGGTCGAGGTTGAGCAGGCTGTTGACGTTCACACCGAGCTGGCCGACCAGCGGTGCGTTGCCGTTGAGCAGCGGCAGGTTGAGCAGGCCGCCGCCGAGGTCGCCGTTGAGCAGCGTGTCGGTGCTCAGCGGCAGCGACGCGAGCTTGGTCCGCGGCGTCACGGCGACGCCGAGCGACCGCGTGCCGAACAGCGTCGCACCGGTGTCGAACCACGCACCCTGGTTGTCGGTGAGCGTGAATTGCACCGGCGTTCCTACACCGATCGGAAGCGCCTGGGATGAGGAAGGATTGACCCCAATTGTTACGAGAACCAGGATCGGGGTCAGCAGCCAAGCCAGTCGTCGTCGATGGGCCCGGCGTCGGGCGGCGAGAATGCCGCGTGGGGGAGAATGCATGCAATCCTCCTGAAGTGGGGTGAGATCGATGACGCCAGCCGGATGTTTCACGCCACGGCCGGGCGAAGTTAACTCGCCGTGAATGCGCGCTCACGCGCAACACGGTTACGAACGCCTCAACGTGGCGCGGCGGGGTCCGTGAATGGGGTTGGTTCAGTGCCAAGCTCAGGTCGAACTGACCAGAGCGGGATTTGCGCCGCTCAGGCGACTGATGGACAAATACAACAGACGCAACAACCCTGAAACAAGCCGCGTCACGTGGCCCAACGGCCAGGGTCCACCGATTACTCCATCGCCGGCGCCGGGACGCACGGCGTGACACACACCGGCACCCTTCACGACTCATGAGACGCCAAAGGCCGCGTGGGAGAAGGACCGCGCTGAGCTGGAAGACGAGCGTGATGTTCTCAAGCGCTCAGTTGTCAATTCCGGCTCGATCGTGGCTCTGGCACTGATTTCGTGCGTTGATCCGCCTCAGTTGGCGAGGAGGATGCGTTTGCGCAGGAGGTCGGGGTTGGCCCCGGCCATACATCTGCCGCTTGAGCATCTTGACGCGGTTGACGTGCCCTTCGACCTTTCCCGAGCTGTGGGGCAAGGTCAAACCGGCTTTGGCGGCGTCGAAATCGCGGCGTAGACCCGTGACGAAGGAGTGCATTTCCGGCAGGTCATCGGCCTGAACCCGCTTCATCCACTGCTCCAGGCCCTCGCCGGTGAGCCGCAGAAAGTCTTCGCGGCGTAGTCGTCGTTGCCGCACCGGAACCGCCGTACCCGCAGGTGAAGCACCATCTCCTGGCCGCCGACCGCGCTGTCGCACACCCGCCGCTCATAGCTGCTGTGCACGCGCTGGGAGACCGTCCCACACCGCGAGCACGCCGCCTGCCTGGAGCCAGTCCTGGCCCGGATCCGGATCGACCTGCCCGACCGGCACACCCCGTCAATCTGCGGGCCGGACAGATGAGGGAAGAGAACCGCGAGCAACTCCGAGATCGTCACCCAGCATGATCAGCAACACCCGGCAGCCGAGCGCTGGAAGATCGCAGAATTAGTGCCAGAGCCGGTTTTCACGTGTCGTCGACACAAGTCTTGGCTTGATCGCACTACTGCCGCCTGGCCGATTTCGCCTGACACGGTGCGGCGGGGTGTCGAGAGGAGACCTTGGACTGTGGGAGATGAGCGGCAGTCAGTCCGGCAGGTCGGTTGGCCCGACAGTTGGTCGTCGCTGTCGTCAGCGGAACGAGTGCGTGCCGTCGCCGCAGCCGTTGCGGACGGGACCACGGCTGTAGCTGATCAGATTCTAGGGCTGACAACTGAGCAGATCCGCGAGGTAGAACGCGACCAGCCGGCGCCGTTGCCGGAAGCATACCGGTGCTTTCTTCTGTTGCTCGGTGGCGGTGCAGGCCACTTTATGCAGGGAACTGACGTCTACCATCCGCGCATCCTTGGTCTGTGGTCCGCGGCGAAGGAGCTTCTGGAGGAGAATGCCTCACCGTTCCGCCTCCAGGAGACTGACCGGGTGATCTCCATGCACCAGGGCTACCAGTTCGATTTTCTGCGAGGTTCGGAAGACGATCCCGAAGTTTGGTCGTATTGCGAGGGTGGCAGTCCAGAGAATGTTCCCACCGCCACGCATGAGCGCTTCACAGATTGGTTGCGCGGCATCGCGGCACGCGAGATCTCGTCATGGCGCCGGCTGACCGCCTCCTACCGCGAGGAACAGGCCAAGTACGCGAAGGACCACCGTCTCTACTACTACCGAATCAACCCGGATGGCACGCGTACCGAAGAGTTCTAGTAGGGCTGGCAACGTAGGGACCATCCGGGGACCACACGCCATGCTCGCAGCCGAACAACCGGCGCGTCACCAGACGTTTGTTCACAGCTACCTAAACCCCGATGAGCTGCGCAGACGTCTACTTCAACGTCCTGGGGGTCAAAGGGTCGTGGGTTCAAATCCCGCCGTCCCGACACTGTTTTTAGCCTTGCCGCAGGCTGCCGCTCATTCCGAGGCCTTGAAACCAATGAGCTCGCCAAATGGTCAAATCGGCCGGTCGCAGCGATTGAGTTAATGATCTACGCTGTAAAGGAAAACTCTATAAAAGTGCTGTCTCAGGAGCAGGTGTCACAGCCTTGTGCTCAACGGATATGACTAGCTGCGGGGGTCAAGCGACGAGCGGGAAAGGCGCTTTAGCCCAGAGATCCAGTGCCTGGGCCGCCTCGATGAAGGCGGTCAGCACCTCGGTGTCGGTGTCGTCCGGGTCTCCGGCAACGTAGCCGCGGGAGATCCTGCCGCTGATGCCGCACATCGCCGGTACGACAACGCCGACCGCACTCACCATCCGCGGCGGCCCGTCCTGCCGGGCCCGCGTCACGAGCAAGCGTCAGACCGCGTCACGAGCAAGCGTCAGACCGCGTCGCGGGCGGCGTTCGAGCAGGAGGGGTGGATCAGGAAACACCGCTTTGAGCTGGATGAGCCTCCCCATGGGCGGCGGGTAGCCGACCACGAGAAACCTATGCATGCTGTGTCGAGCGAGGAGCGCGGACGTGGACTACGAAGAGTTCCTCGAAATCGTGAGCCGCCAGACCGGCCTGGACGCCGAGGCCGCTGAGCGCGGTGCGGTGGGAGGAGCCCTTCGGCATGGTCATGATCGAGGCTCTGGCCTGCGGGACACCGGTGGTGGGACTCAGCAGGAGTGCGGTCCCCGAGGTCGTCCTGGATGGGGTGACGGGCAGTGTCCGTCACGAGGTCGGGCAGCTCCCGATCGCCATCGAGGAGGCCGGGAGCCGGCGGCCGTGTCGGCCTACGCGCTGCAACGCTTCGACGTCCCGGTGATGATCGAGGCCTACGAACGCGTGTACCAGCAGGTCTCCTCGCGGATGCATCAGCCTCCCCGTCCGACTGGACGGGAAGGGTGAATTGCGGGGAGCCACGATGCATGACCGAGTAGGTACAAAGATGCTTCTCATCTGGCGCTCCCATTGGGCGACTTGCCACTTCTCATGAGAGGCAGATGAGGGGCAGGGAGGGTGGTGCGAGGGAACGGGAGGCGAGATCCTGGCATGGGAGACGAAAATCCCGTCGGGTGTTCCACAAGCCGACGGGGGGACACGCGTCATAGGGATTGTTCTCGCTGGTAGAGCCCTGATACCGCCAACGTCGAAGGTGGCGTGGATTCCGGTTCTCCCGCTCCGGCCGATGCGCATCGGCGGCGGAGCGAGTCGTCTTCACGAGCTGGAATAGGCGAGGGGGATCGGTCCCGTGAGCGTCCCGAGAACAGCAGGGCCCCACAAGGTGGTGCTGGCCACCTACAGCAGCTACGACGCGGCCCAGCACGCGGTGGACGTCCTGGCCCGCCACGACTTCCCGATCGCACACGTCACCATCGTGGGCTGCGATCTGCGGTGGGAGGAGAAGGTGCTCGGGCGATGGGGCCTCGGCAGGGCGCTCGTCACCGGCGCGGGTACCGGCGGCTGGATCGGTCTTCTCATCGGCTTGATATTCGCGATCTTCAGCCCGGGGGCCGGATGGGCCATCGGCTCCTCGATCGTGCTCGGGCTGATCTTCGGCCTCGTCTGGGGTGCGATCAGTCACGTGGTGCAGCACCGGGCGTTCGCCTCGATGCCTGCGGTCGTCGCCGACCACTACGACATCCTCGTCGACCCGGAGTTCGCCGACGAGGCCCGGCGCGTGCTCACACACGCTCGTGAGGCCGCTGCGCTCAGGTGAGCGCCAGGAGGGGGATGAGGACATGGCCAAGGCGGTGGGCATCGACCTCGGCACGACGAACTCGGTCATCGCGACCACCGAGGACGCGCATCCGACGGTCGTCCCGAACGCCGAGGGGTCGCGCACGACTCCCTCGGTGGTGGCCTTTACGGACCAGGGCGAGGTGCTGGTGGGCCAGATGGCCAGACGCCAGGCGATCCTCAACCCGAAGGGCACGATTTATTCGGCCAAGCGCTTCATCGGGCGCAAGTTCGACGAGGTGAGCAGCGAGATCAAGGCGGTCTCGTTCGACGTGGTGCCGGGCCCGGACGGCGCCGTGCGGTTCAAGGTGCGCGACAAGCTGTACGCGCCGGAGGAGATCTCCGCCTTCGTGCTGCGCAAACTGGCCTCGGACGCCGGGAAGTTCCTGGGGGAGAAGGTCAACGAGGCCGTCGTCACGGTGCCCGCGTACTTCAACGACGCGCAGCGGCAGGCCACCAAGGACGCCGGCAAGATCGCCGGCCTGGAGGTCCTGCGGATCATCAACGAGCCGACCGCGGCGGCCCTGGCATACGGCCTGGACAAGAAGGGCAACGAGACCGTTCTCGTGTTCGACCTGGGCGGGGGCACGTTCGACGTCAGCGTCCTCGACATCGGCGAGGGCGTCATCGAGGTCCGCGCCACCTCGGGCGACACTCACCTGGGCGGCGACGACTTCGACCGGCGCATCGTCGACCACCTGGCCGACGAGTTCCACAAGCAGCAGGGCATCGACCTGCGGCGCGATCCGCAGGCCCTCCAGCGGCTGTTCGAGGCCGCGGAGAAGGCCAAGGTGGAGCTGTCGGCGGTCACCCAGACGCAGGTCAGCCTGCCGTTCATCACGGCCGACGCGACCGGCCCCAAGCACCTGAACACGACGCTCATGCGCTCGACCTTCGAGCAGATCACCCACGATCTGCTCGAACGCTGCCGGGGCCCGGTGGAGCAGGCGATGGCCGACGCGAAGCTGACGACGAACGACCTCGACGAGGTGATCCTCGTCGGCGGCTCCACCCGCATGCCGGCCGTGCAGCAACTCGTGCGGCGGCTGACGGGCAAGGAACCGAACATGACGGTCAACCCGGACGAGGTCGTGGCCGTCGGCGCGGCCGTCCAGGCCGCCATCATCAAGGGCGAGCTGAAGGACGTCGTGCTGCTCGACGTCACTCCTCTGTCGCTCGGCGTCGAGACGCTCGGCGGCGTGATGACGAAGATCATTGACAGGAACACCACGATCCCGGCCCGCCGCACGGAGACGTTCAGCACGGCGGACGACAACCAGTCGGCCGTGGACGTGGTCATCCTGCAGGGCGAGCGCGAGCGGGCCGCCGACAACCGGGTGCTCGGCCGGTTCCGGCTGGAGAACATCCGGCCCGCGCCCCGCGGGGTGCCGCAGATCGAGGTCACCACCGACATCGACGCCAACGGCATCCTGAATGTCTCCGCCAAGGACAAGGACACCGGCGCCGAGCAGCGCATCACGATCAGCGAGAGCTCCAACCTGGACAAGAGCGAGATCGACCGGATGATCGCCGACGCGGAGCGGCACCGCGCCGAGGACGCGCAGCTTCGCGCCGCGATCGACGCGCGCAACGAGCTGGACTCGGTCGCCCACCAGGTGGAACGCCGGCTGTCGGAGCTGGGCGAGGCCGTCCCGGTGCACGAGAAGGCGCGGGCCGAGCAGCTGATCATGGAGGCGCGTCAGGCGATCAAGGAAGAGGTGCCCGTCGACCGGCTGCGCGGCCTGACCGCGGAGCTGCAGCAGGTCTACCACGGCCTCGGCGTGGCGGCGTCCGCCGCCCAGGCCCAGACCCAGGGGCCGACTCAGGCCGGGCCCGGCCAGGCCGCCGCCGGCCCCTCGGACGAGGACGTCATCGACGCCGAGTTCACCAGCTCCGAATAGCCCGTGACATGACATGACCGAGCGGAATGAGACACCACCTCCGGAGCCCCGGCAGGCCGTCGAGGAACCCGTTGCTGAGAAGCTCGCCGAGCTGGAGGACCGGTGGCTGCGGGCCGTCGCCGACCTCGACAACCTCCGTAAGCGTGTCGCGCGCGACATGGACCGGCAGCGGATCGAGGAGCGTACGCGTGTCGCGGCCGAGTGGCTGCCGGTGATCGACAACCTCGAACTCGCGCTGAAGCACGCGGGCGCCGACGCCGACGCGGTGATCGAGGGGGTCCGGGCCGTCCGCGACCAGGCGGTCGGCGTGCTCGCGCGTCTCGGCTTCCCGCGCAGGGACGACGTCGGGACGCGATTCGACCCCGCCAGGCACGAGGCCGTCAGCACGGTCGCCGTCCCGGACGTCGACGCCGGCACCGTCGTCGACGTCGTACGGCCCGGCTACGGCGACGGCGCGCTGCAACTGCGCCCGGCCTCCGTCGTCGTCTCCACGAAGGCCGACGAGTGATGGCGGAGCGCGACTTCTACGAGGCTCTCGGAGTGCCGAGGACGGCGGACCAGGACGAGATCCAGCGGGCCTACCGGAAGCTGGCCCGCACCTACCATCCCGACGTCAACAAGGCCCCGGACGCCGAGGACCGCTTCAAGGAGGTCTCGGAGGCGTACGAGGTGCTGTCGGACCCCGGGACGCGGCGGCGGTACGACGCGTTCGGGCCGGACTTCCGCCGGGTGCCCGAGGGCGTGGACCCGGCGGCGTACGCGCGCGCCCGCGCCGGAGCGGGAGCCGGCGCGGGGCCGGGCTGGGCGGGACAGGGGCCCGCCTGGGCGCGCGGACCCGGCGGGGAGGAGATCCACTTCACCACCGGCGAGGGCTTCGAGGGCATCGACCTCGAAGACCTGCTCGGTGGCGTCTTCGGCAGGCGCAGGCGCGGCGCGACCGGCCGCGGCTGGGGCCCGGTGCCCGGCGCCGACCAGGAGGCCGAGCTGCCGCTCACGGTGGAGGAGGCCTACCGCGGCGGCCGGCGGAGCATCACGATCCCCGGCCCGGGAGGCGGGCGGACCCTCCAGGTGAACATTCCCCCCGGCGTGACCGACGGCCAGCGGATCCGGCTCGCGGGTCAGGGCGGCGCGGGCAGCGACGGCGCCAGGGCGGGCGACCTCTACCTGATCGCGCGGATCGCCGACCACCCCCGCTACCGCCTCGAGGGGCGCGACATCCACGTCCGCCTTCCGCTGACGCCGTCGGAGGCCGCGCTGGGGGCGACTGTAGCGGTCGACACGCCCGGCGGGGAGGCGAAGGTCAAGGTGCCGCCGGGCACCTCGTCCGGGCGCCGCCTGCGCCTGCGCGGACAGGGCATGCCGAACCCGCGCGGCCGGCCCGGAGACCTGCTGGCCGAGGTCCGGATCATGGTGCCGCCCACGCTCGGCGACGAGGAGCGCCGCCTGTACGAGCAACTGGCCAGGATCTCGGCGTTCAACCCGAGGAGCCCGTCATGACCTATCCGCTCGTCCGGCTCGCCCAGGTGGACGTCGGGCACCTGGACCTGGAGTCCTTCTCCCGGGCCACGGGACTGCACCCGGAACTGGTGCGTCGCCTGGTGGCGCTCGGGCTGATCGAGGCCTGGACCGGCTTCTCGGGCGGCCTGTGCTTCCCGCCCGCCCAGGTCGCCGCCGTGGGGCGCCTTAAGCGCCTGCACGCGGGGCTCGCCGTCAACTACGCCTCCCTCGGCCTCGTGACGGACCTCCTGGACCGCATCGCGGAGCTGGAGGCGGCTCTGCGCACCCATACGAGATGGACCGGAGACAGATCGTGGACCTGAACCGCCTGACGCAGAAGTCGCAGGAGGCCCTGCACGACGCCCAGACCGCGGCGATCCGCTTCGGACACACCGAGGTCGACGGGGAGCACCTGCTGTTGGCGCTGGTCCGGCAGCCCGACGGGCTCGTCCCGCGCCTGCTGTCCGCCGCCGGCGCCGACCCGGACAAGCTCCGGCTCGAACTGGAGCACGAGCTGGAACGGCGGCCCCGCGTCACCGGTCCCGGCGCCGCTCCCGGCCAGGTCTACGTCACCCAACGACTGTCGCGGCTGTTCGACGCCGCCGAGCGGGAGGCCGGCCGGCTGAAGGACGAGTACGTGTCGGTCGAGCACCTGCTGATGGCGCTGCTGGACGAGGGCGTCGACAGCGCGGCGGGCCGGCTGCTCAAGGGACACGGGCTGACCCGTGAGCGCTTCCTGCAGGTCCTGACGCAGGCACGCGGGAATCAGCGGGTGACCTCCGCCAATCCGGAGGTCGCCTACGAGGCGCTTGAGAAGTATGGGCGCGACCTCGTCGCCGCGGCGCGGGCGGACAAGCTCGACCCGGTCATCGGGCGGGACGGCGAGATCCGCCGGGTCGTCCAGATCCTGTCCCGCAAGAGCAAGAACAACCCGGTCCTGATCGGCGACCCGGGCGTGGGCAAGACGGCGATCGTGGAGGGCCTCGCGCAGCGCGTCGCGCGCGGCGACGTACCGGAGGGCCTGAAGGACAAGACGATCTTCAGCCTGGACATGGGCGCGCTCGTCGCGGGGGCGAAGTACCGCGGCGAGTTCGAGGAGCGCCTGAAGGCCGTGCTCACCGAGGTGACGGCGTCCGAGGGACGCATCCTGCTGTTCGTCGACGAGGTGCACACGGTGGTCGGTGCGGGCGCCGCCGAGGGGGCGATGGACGCCGGCAACATGCTCAAGCCGATGCTGGCCCGCGGCGAGCTGCACATGATCGGCGCGACGACCGTGGCGGAGTATCGCAAGCACATCGAGAAGGACGCCGCGCTGGAGCGCCGCTTCCAGCCCGTCTTCGTCGACGAGCCGTCGGTCGAGGATTCCATCTCCATCCTGCGCGGGCTGCGCGAGCGGCTCGAGGTCTTCCACGGCGTGAAGATCCAGGACGGCGCGATCGTCGCCGCGGTCGTGCTGAGCCACCGCTACATCTCCGACCGCTTCCTCCCCGACAAGGCGATCGACCTGGTCGACGAGGCGTGCGCCATGCTCCGTACAGAGATCGACTCGATGCCCGCGGAGCTGGACGAGCTGACCCGCCGGGTGACGCGGCTGGAGATCGAGGAGGCGGCGCTCGCCAAGGAGGACGACCCGGCGAGCCGGGAGCGCCTGGAGACGCTACGCAAGGAGCTGGCCGACCTGCGGGCCGAGGCCGACGCCATGCGGGCCCAGTGGGAGGCCGAGCGGCACGCCCTGCGCAAGGTGCAGCAGCTGCGCGAGGAGATCGAGAGCGTACGCCGGGAGGCCGAGCAGGCCGAGCGCATGTACGACCTGAACCGCGCGGCCGAGCTGCGGCACGGCAGGCTTCCCGAACTGGAGCGCAGGCTGCGTGCCGCGGAGGAACAGCTGGAGAGCAAGCAGGGCGGGCACCGGCTGCTGCGCGAGGTGGTGACCGAGGAGGAGATCGCCGGCATCGTGTCGCGGTGGACCGGCATCCCGATCAGCCGCCTGCAGGAGGGCGAGCGGGAGAAGCTGCTACGGCTCGACGAGATCCTGCACCAGCGGGTGATCGGCCAGGACGAGGCCGTGCGGGCGGTCGCCGACGCCATCATCCGGGCGCGCTCGGGGATCAAGGACCCCCGCCGCCCGATCGGGTCGTTCATCTTCCTCGGGCCGACCGGAGTCGGCAAGACCGAGCTGGCCAAGACGCTGGCCGAGGCATTGTTCGACACCGAGGAGAACATCGTCCGCGTCGACATGAGCGAATACCAGGAGCGCCACACCGTCAGCCGCCTCGTCGGCGCCCCACCCGGGTACGTCGGCTACGAGGAGGGCGGCCAGCTCACCGAGGCCGTGCGGCGCAAGCCCTACTCCGTGGTGCTCTTCGACGAGATCGAGAAGGCACACACGGACGTGTTCAACACGCTGCTGCAGGTGCTGGACGACGGGCGGCTCACCGACGCCCAGGGGCGCACGGTCGACTTCCGCAACACCGTGATCATCATGACGTCCAACATCGGCTCGCACTACCTCAGCGAGAAGGCGGCGCCGTCGGGCGAGATCGACCCGGAGGTGCGCGAGATGGTCATGGCGGAGCTGCGCGCCCGCTTCCGCCCCGAGTTCCTCAACCGCATCGACGACATCGTGCTGTTCAAGCCGCTTACCGAGGCCGAGATCGAGCAGATCGTCACGCTGATGTTCAACGACATCAGAGCGCGGCTCGCCGAGCGCAGGATGACGCTCGAGATCAGCCCGGAGGCGGTCCGCCACATCGCCGAGCGCGGGTTCGACCCGATCTACGGAGCCCGCCCGCTGCGGCGTTACATCGCCCGCGAGGTGGAGACCCGGGTCGCGCGGGCGCTGGTCGCCGGCGACGTCCGCGACGGCGCGACCATCCGGGTGGAACTGTCCGGCGGCGAGATCGTGGTCACGTACGAGAACCCGGAGGGCTGACCGATGCCGCCGAAGGTCGTCGAGTCGAGCGTCGTCCGGTGCCCGCACTGCGGCCGGAACAACCGCGTGCCCAAGGCGGGGGCGGGAGCGCCGCGCTGCGGCGAGTGCCGCGAGTCGCTGCCCTGGGTGGTGGACGCGCGGGACGAGGACTTCGCCGAGGTCGCCGAGGCGGCGCGGATTCCGGTCGTCGTCGACTTCTGGGCGTCCTGGTGTGGGCCCTGCCGCATGGTGAGCCCGGCGCTCCAGCAGGTCGCCACCGAGCTGGCCGGGCGGATCAAGCTGGTGAAGGTGAACATCGACGAGGCGCCAGAGACGTCGCGGCGCTTCGACGTGCGAGCCGTGCCGACGCTCGTCGTCCTGCGGCTGGGGCGGGTCGTGGCCCAGCGGGCCGGTGCGGCGCCGGCGCCCGTGTTGCGGAAGTGGGTCGGCGATGCGCTGGCCGGATGAGCTCACCGAGTCGCCCGATCCGCAGGGCGCCTACCCCCGGCTGAGCGATGTGCAGATGCGGACGCCGGCCGCCCACGGCGAGCGTCGCCCGGCTCACCGGGACGACGTGCTGTTCGCGGAGGGCGACCCGTGCGCCGCCTTCCTCGTCGTACTGAGCGGCAAGGTGGCGAGGGCGTGCCGGACTCCACGAGCCGGTCGTTCCCGCTGGAGACCAGCAGAGCGGGTGTGTTCGCGGCCGGCGACATGCGGAACGGGTCGATCAAACAGGTCGCGTCGGCCGTCGGCGAGGGCGCGATGGCCGTGCGCCTCGTGCACGAACACCTTCAGCTGAGGGGCTGAGCGCCCACGCGGGGAGGAAGGGGACTGGCGATGGCAGAAGTGATGGCGGTGCCGAGGTTCGAGCGGTTCTTCAGGACGGCGGCGGGCCTCGACGTCGACAAGGAGGATCTCCGGCGCTACAGCGACTTCGTGAACCAGAAGCTGTACGACCTGCTGGTGATCGGCCAGGCCCACGCGAAGGCGAACGTCCGGGACGTCGTCGAGACCTGGGACCTGCCCATCACCAAGGGCCTCCAGGAGAGCATCCACCGGTTCCGCGACCTCGACGAGGACATCGAGCTGAAGCCCATCCTGGAGCAGCTCGCGGCGTTGCCTCCGCTCGACCTGTCCATCGGCGAGGAGGTGAGAAAACGGCTGCCCGAGATCGTCGGCGGGCTGTCGCTGGCGCTGGCGCTCACGTTCACCATCCTCGATCCCGGCCTGAAGAATCCGAGGACCGAGCAGTGGGAACGCGTGATCCGCGTTTTCGAGCTGCTGCTCTAGAAGCGAGGACATCATGAAGGCAGTCGTATACGAGGGACCCCGACAGGTCGGCGTCGAGAACGTGCCGGACGCGCGGATAGAGATGCCCACCGACGTCCTGGTCCGTGTCACCACGACCAACATCTGCGGGTCGGACCTGCACATGTACGAAGGCCGGACCGACCTGGAGCCGGGCCGTGTCCTCGGCCACGAGAACCTCGGCGAGGTGGTCGAGGTGGGGCCGGGAGTGGTACGCGTCCGCGTCGGCGACATGGTCTGCGTGCCGTTCAACGTCGCGTGCGGCTTCTGCGCCAACTGCGAGAGAGGCCTGACCGCCTTCTGCCTCACCACCAACCCGGAGCCGGGGGTGGACGGGGCCGCTTACGGCTTCGCGGACATGGGCCCGTACAACGGCGGCCAGGCCGAGCTGCTACGCGTGCCGTTCGGCGACTTCAACTGCCTGGTCCTGCCTGAGGACGCGCGGGAGAGGCAGAGCGACTACGTCATGCTGGCCGACATCTGGCCCACCGGCTGGCACGCGACCCAGCTCGCCTGTGTGCAGGCCGGCGACTCGGTCGTGATCTACGGGGCGGGGCCGGTCGGCCTGATGGCCGCCTACTCCGCGACGTTCAAGAGCGCAGGCATGGTGATGGTCGTGGACCGCCACCCGGACCGGCTGGCCAAGGCCGAGGAGATCGGGGCGATTCCGATCGACGACTCCAAGACGTCGCCGGTCGACCAGGTCATGGAGCTCACGCACGGCAGGGGCGCCGACCGGGGCTGCGAGTGCGTGGGCTTCCAGGCGCACGACCCCCAGGGGCACGAGCATCCCAACATGACGCTGAACAACCTCGTCAAGTCGGTGAGGTTCGCCGGGACGATCGGGGTCGTGGGCGTGTTCATCCCCACGGATCCCGGCAGCCCCGACGACCTCTACAAGCAGGGCGAGATCGCCTTCGACTACGGGATGTTCTGGTTCAAGGGCCAGACCATGGGCAACGGCCAGTGCAACGTCAAGAACTACAACCGGCAGCTCTGCACCCTCATCCACCAGGGGAAGGCCCGGCCGTCGTGGATCGTCTCACACGAGCTGGATCTGGACGACGCGCCCGGCGGCTACGAGCACTTCGACCGGAGGGATCCCGGCTGGACCAAGGTCGTCCTGCATCCCGCCGGCATCGGCTGACCCGGCCCGTCGTGGGAGTGGGCCAAGGGGTCGTGGGTTCAAATCCCGCCGTCCCGACGCAGCTCAGAGGGCTGCGCCGCCGAGTGTGATGGTGAACTCGTGGAGCATCGCGCCGTGGCAGATAGCGTGATCATCGGCAGATTACGTGGACTTGGATGGCCGGCCTTTCTCGGCGGCGAGCTTTGGGACGGCGAATTCATCGTAGGTGCGGGGACTGATGGGTGGGAGATTCCGTTGGCGCGTTGGCTTGATGCGTGAGGTGTCGAAGCCCTCGGGCCATTTGGTCTTCTCGTCGAAGACCACTCGTTTCAGCGAGGCGCCTGCAAGGTCGGCGCCGGTGAGCGTGGCCTCGCGAAGGTCGGCGTAGTCCATCCGAGCGCCGCGTAAGTTGGCATTCCGCAGGTCGGCCCTGGTCAAATCTGTTCCACGAAGGTCAACGCCCTCCGCGATGACCCCGGTCAGGACGGCGTCGCGTAGGTCGGACTGGTAGAGAACGGCGTCGATGAGGTTCGTCCCAGCCAGTCTTACTCCGGTGAGATCTGCTCGGGTCAGATCGGCTCCGATGAGGGAGGCCTCCGTCAGGTCGCTGAAGTGGAGATCCGCGTCCCGGAGTCGAACGGAGGCGAGGTTGGCCTTGGGAAGGACCAGGCGGTCGAGAAAGAGCACCTGACCTCGGATCGGGGCCCGGCGGCCGAGCACAGTCAGCGCTGCGTGGATGTCGGGGGCGCGGAGCGAAAGGTTGACATCGCTGCCAGGCGGTGTGCCGGCCTGCCGCGCGTGCGCGGCACCTCGTTGAGGATCGCGGCTGCGGTTGCCGACGAACGAGGACAGGATCTCCGAGATAGACCGGCGATCGTCTGAGGAGGAGCGGGAGATGCGTTCGAGAGCGTAGATGCCGCCGAGGCGGACGTCCAGGTTCGGATCGCCCAGGTGGGTGATGGCAGCAGCAAAGGACTCGGTGGCCTGCCCGTGACGGCTGAGCTGTAGTTGACGCCAGGTCAGATAGGCGCCGATCAGAAGTACCAAACCACCGACTCCTTGGAGCAGGGCGGTTCGGATGTCGTTCACCGCGGCGGCGTAGTCGTCCGGTGCCTTGGCGGTGCCCAGGTCCCACGCGAGGACATATCGGGGAAGGAACAAGGTGCAGGCCAGTGTGATGAGTCCTGAGAGCGCAGTGAAGACGAGAGGCGCGGATATCCAATATCGGCATGGGGCGCGTCCCCGCATGATCTTGTCTGTTCGCACAGGGTGGCCGGGGAGACGAGGTATGTGATCTTCGAAGCGGCTCATGGGCACCCGAGGAGATCGGCAATGGGATCAGTGGTTCCACTGTCTCGCGAGCGCAGTTACATGGCCAGGAGCGCCACTGTACGGTTTTCGACTCTGGGCGGTGTGGGGTAGCCGATCTCAATGACTGGGTACCAGCAGGTCGGAGCCGTGATCACGCGAAGGTGATCACGGCTTTTTCTGTTTCTCGTTGCTCGTTTGTTGCTCGGACGAGCCGTCAGTTGCCGACACCCCGCTGTACGGCCTGCCAGCGGTCGAGCACACGGTGAAGGCCTTCCGCGGACAGGCGTAGGTGCGGGCGGACGAGCAGTTCGCGGGTGGGATGCAGTTCGGTGTGCCGCCGCGTCAGCATTGTGACGGCCTGATAGGCGCAGTGGAGGGCCGCGACAGCGGCGGCGGTGGGTGACGACGGCACCGGACGACCGCAGGCACTCGACCGCAACCGCGCATCGCCGAGCTGGTGCGTGAGCTCGCGCTGGCCCGGCAGCGCCAGGCAACGATCGACGAGCTCGCCTGCCGCCTGCCCCGTCGCCGACGACAACCCCGCGCCGCGCACCGCCGATGCCGCAGACGGATGACCGACGACCAGCAGCCCCGCGGGAATCAACCCCTGAGGTCTCCATCGCGGCCGGGGAGGTTCGTCCTGACGGTCGCGATGGGTGTGACGGCGTCCGACGCGGCTTTCGGGCATGGCGATGGTGTGGGAAGTGCCTTTCCTGGCTTGGAAAGGCACTTCCCTAGACCTTCGGCGGCCTTACCTCATTCACCCATGAGCGTCACCGGAGACCGCGGCGCCACCAGTGGCGGCCCCGCCACCCCACGCGGCCGATGCCGTACAGCGCACCGGACAGGCCGCCGATCGCGCTGTTCTCCCAGTACGCCCTGGCGCAGCCGCTCAGCGTGCGCCTGCGGAGACAGCTGTAGGTGCCGAAGCCCACGCCGACGATGAAGGATCCCCGGCTGACCCAGCGCCGGCCGCTGCTCGACCACCGGTGGACGAAACCGCCGAAGCCCGTGCGTCTGTTCCAGCCGTACCGGAACGCCCGGTAGTGGACCTTGGCCCGGCGCCAGACGTGCCTGGCCTTGTGGCGAATCTTGCGGCACCAGCCGCAGCCCCACTTGCCGTCCAGGTCGGTGCAGTTGACCGGGTCACCCGAGCAGTACTCGTAGGCGTTTGCGCTGCCGCCCGGCACCGGGTCCAGCTGCAGGAACCGGCCCAGCGACGGATTGTAGAGCCGCACGCCCATGAGCATCGTGCCGTCCAGGGTGTCGGCGGCGCGCTGCTTGCCGCCCAGCCAGCCGTACCTGCGGGCCGGGCCGCGCGCCACCCCGTACTCGTCGGCGTCCACGACGGTGGCGGTCTCGGTGCCGAGCGTGTATTCGGTGCCGACGTCGCCGTGCAGCGTGGTCAGTTGCAGGCGGACGTCGCCGTTCGCGCCGGTGACGGCCGCCAGGTCGCCGTCGAAGCCGGAGACGTTCCTGAGCACCGTGCCGCCGGGCTCGGCGCTCCAGCGCGGCGAGTCGCCATCGGAGCCGTAGTGGTTCACGACGGTGCCCGCCGCGGTGGTGGTGGACCTGAACCGGTCGGCCGGGTCCAGCGCCCAGGTCATCGTCTGGCCGCCGACGGTCTGCCGGCGGGCCAGGTCGTTGACGTGGTAGTCGAACGTCGTCCCGCCCGGCAGGGCGGTCGTACGGCCGAGCGCGTCGTAGCGGTAGCCGTCGCCCACCAGCCGGTCTCCGGAGTCGTAGGCGTAGGAGGTGATCGCCGCCGCGGCGTCGTCGGCCTCCGGGCACGTGTCCGCCTGCGACTGGACGGCCAGGCGGGTCCGGTTGGAGTTGGCGTCGAAGCCGTAGCGGCGCAGCGCGCACACGCCGCCCGCCGACTCCCTGGCCGAGGTGAGGCGGCCCGCCTTGTCGTAGCCGTAGGCGCGCTCGTACCCGGCGTCGCTGCGCGCGTCCGCGGCCCACTGGCCGTGCACCGTCTCGATGACCTGCTTGCTCAGCACGGGCTGGTCCAGACCGTCCTTGGTGTAGAGGCGCGAGACGTCGGCGCCGGTCTCGTCGTCGGTCACGCTGACGTGCACGCCCCCGGGAAGATCGCCCGAGGCGAACTCGCCGTCGGCGTCGTAGCGCGCGGTGAACGTTCCCGCCACCGAATCCGTCATCGTCACCGCCAGGCCGCGCGGCTCGGCCGCGGTGTCGTAGCCGTAGGTGACGCTGGACGGCGCGGAGTCGGTCACCTTGGTGGTCCGGTCGAGCAGGTCGTACTCGGTCCTGGTCACCCCGCCGTCGGCGTCGGTGTAGGAGATCCGCCTGCCGAGCCGGTCATAGGCCATGACGATCCGCTCGGTGACGTTGCCCGCGGCGTCCAGGCGCTGCTGCTCGGCCACCTCACCGGAGTCGGGCGCGTACAGCGTGGCCACGGCGCCCAGCGCTTCACCCACGCCGCCGGTGACCCACTGGCGGATCTGGCGTCCCGCCTGGTCGTAGGCGGTGTTGGTGACGCGGGTGATGCCGTTGGCGGTCTCGGAGACCGTCAGCGGGTTGCCGTAGCGGTCGTAGGTGGTGATGGCGGTGGGCAGTTCGTCGGGATTGTCGCCACCCCCGGTGATCTTCCCGGCGGGCGCCGTCCGGCACACCAGTCCCGCCCACGCCGGCTTGCCGCCGCACGGCGCGCTGCCGGAGGCGGTGTAGTACGTGGTGATCGTGGTGGCCGCGTCGTTGCCCTTGGGCAGCACGGTCTTGACGACGTTGCCGTCGCCGTCGTACGACGTGGCCGTCACCAGGTTCAGGCCGCCGGGGTCCTTGACGGTCTTGAGCGGCTTGCCGAGCGTCCAGTCGTACTCGGTGGCGGTCACCCGCGTGTCCCGGTCGTCGCCGCCGAGCAGGCGTGCGCTCACCTCGGTCCTGGTCACCAGGTCCTTGGTGGGCGCGTCGCCGGGACGCCCCTGGTCGTAGGTGTTGACGGTGTGCTCCCTGGCCGCCGCGTCCTCGCCGCCCACCGACACGACGTGCAGCGGGCCGAGCGTCTCCAGCTCCCGGGTGCCGTCGTCGTTGTACGTCGAACGCTTGGACAGCAGCTCGGCCCGTTCGGCCGTGGGCAGCCCGGAGATGCCGAGCTCGGCCAGGCGTGGCGAGGTGCCGAGCGCCAGCTCGCGGTTGCTTTCCGACAGCTCGCGCACGACGTTGCCGAACTTGTCGTATTCGGTGGCCGACAGGTGGCCGCCCGGCGTGAGCTGGTTGACCTGCCGCCCGTTGGCGTCGAGGTAGCTGACGGTGGCTCTGGTCCAGGAGCGGCCGTCGGGGATCTGGTCGCCGGGGAAGACGGCGGTGGCGTCGGTGGGGTTGTCGTGCTGCCCCCAGGCCGCGGTGTGCTGCGGCAGCAGGTCGGCCGGTCCACCGGCGGCCTTGTCCAGCGGCACGTTGTAGACGATGGAGGTGCGGTTCTCGCCATCCGCCTGGTCGGCCGTGCCCGGCTTGAGCGCCTGCCTGACCGCGCTGGTCAGCCTGCCGTCGGCGTCGTAGACGAACGTCCACGGGAGCTGGCCAGGCGGCGTGAGCGAGGTGAGACGGCCATTGGTGTCGTAGCCGTAAGCCGTCTTGAGCGCAGGCGCGATGCGCGGGTCCCATGACTGGGCCAGGCGGCCGGCGCTGTCGTAGGCGTACTGCGCGACGGCCACGGGGGTGCCGGAGTCGTGGAACAGCACCTGCTTGACCCGGCCGGAGTAGTCGCCGCCGCCGGTCTGCGTGGCGTAGACGAGCTCCAGCACCCGGCAGCCGGGCTTGGGCGAGGGCAGCGCGCAGTCCACACCCGGGTCGGACACCGCGCTGGTGGGCGCGATGACGGCCTTGAGTCGCTGGGCGCCGCCCGCGGCCTCGTAGACGTAGCGTGTGATGTTGTTCGCGCCGGGCGGGGTGGTCGTGGCCGGCAGGTACGAGGTCGCGCCCGCGGGCTTGGTGAACGTGGTGACCACGCCGTCGGCGTCCTTGAGCGTGTAGGAACCGGTCAGCGTCAGCTCCTCGGCGCCCTCCTCCGGCTTCCAGCCGTCGCGGGTCTTGGTGAACTGGATGGGCGTACCGTCCACCAGCGTGACCTCGACGGAGCTGGCGGAGGTCTCGCGCAGCGCCGCGTACTCGGAGTCGGCGACGTCGGACACGCCGCCGGCCGACCACTCGGGGCCGAACGGAGACACCTGCGAAGCGATCTTGGCGCCGGCCTTGGGGTCGCGCGAGGAGTTCGTTCTCGACAACGCCAGGCCGAACAGCTCGGCCTCGCTTTCCTCCACCCGGAAGTCGCCGGTCAGCAGGTTGACGCTGCCCGGCCCCACCTTCTGCGTCTCGGCTCCCGACGCCTGCCGGTCCGCGACGACGTCGGCGGCCGGTGTGCCGGCCGAGTCCGAGGCGTTGGCGAACACGGCGCGGACCTGGACGGCGCCGTCGCCGCTGAGCTGGTCGACCAGGTTCCAGGTGAGCCCCGACACCGTCGCGGTGCCGCCGGCGACCTTCGCCGCGACCGGCCAGCCCGCCAGCGGCTTGCCGTCGGCGCCGAGCACGTTCGCGACGGGGATGTCGGCCCATTCGTCGGTCTGCGCGCGCCGCCACTGGAAGGTCACCCGGTCGTACTCGCCGCGCCCGGTCGCGGCCAGCTCGGTGCGGCGGGCCGTACGCGTGCCGTCGGCCGGCGCGGTCAGCGCGCCCGCTCCGACGTTGAAGCTGTACGTCACCGCCTCCGAGGCGTTGCCCGCCCGGTCCAGGGCGTACGCCGTCAGCGTGTGCGGCCCCGCGGCCTGCGGAGTCACCGTGAACGTGACGGCCGCGCCGGTCGTGGCCGCTGTGGCCGTGTCGCCGTCGTCGAGCCGGTAGGCGATCTTGGCGACGTCGGAGTCGGCCGGCGTGGCGGTGAACGTGGCGGGCTCACCGGCGTCGCCGTGCCATCCGGAGTCCGGGTGGGAGCCGCTGGTCAGCGTGGGCGCCGGCGGCCGCGTGGTGTCGACGGTGAACTGCCGGGACTGGGACTGCTTGGAGTCCAGCGAGCCGTCGTTGGCCCAGGCCTTGAGCGTGTAGGTGTGGCCGTTGGTCAGCTTGCCGGCCGGCATGGTGGCGTTCGAGAAGCCGCCGGAGGCCACGTACGCGCCGTACAGGCCGGTGGTGACCGCGGTGCTGCCGTCGTACACCTCGAACTTGGCGCGCACGTTGCCGCCGTCGGCGTCGCCGACATGGGCGTACAGCAGGGGCGTCACCGTGTTGGTGTAGAGGACGCCGCCCACCTCGCTGTTCGGGTTGGTCCAGACGGACAGCGGCGTGCTCGGGTAGGAGTTGTACGTCACCGCGATGTACGGCGTGTGCGAAGCCGCGTTGCCGGAGTTGAACCGCTTCCATCCGTACGGGTCGGACTCGTCCGAGGCGCGCAGCCCCATGCCGGACTTGGCCCAGCCCTTGTCCGCCCAGTACTGGGCCAGCGACGTGACGTTGGCGGTGACCCAGCCGTCGGCGCAGGCGGAACTGTAGCCCTTGGTCTGACTGGAGGTGGCGTACTTGGCCGCCATGGCGGGGCCCGGGTAGCGGCTGGAGGTGGAGGCGTTGTCGGCGGACCACACCTCCCAGTTCTTGGCCGTACAGGACCAGGAGTGGAAGTTCCACAGGTTGAGCGTGGCAGAAAGGATCTTCCGCCCGGCCAGGCCGGAGGTGTTCCAGGTGATGAACGACTTCGCGATCTGCCCGCTGCCGTTGTTGCCGATCTTGAGTTCGGTGGAGGCCGACTCGTCGGTGTTGTAGCCCTGCTCCACGAACGTGTCGAACGCCTCGCCCACGTTGAGCGACGGGTCGACGGTGACCGGGTAAGCGGTGGCGGGGTCGCTCAGGAAGGCCGGATCGGGCGTGAGCACGAGGTCCTTGCCCGACACCTCCATTTTCACCGGCGCGCGATGCGTGTGCTCACCGGAGGCCTGGTCCACCCGCGCGTCCCACATCACGGGCGCGGGCACGGTCGCCGCGACCTTGCCGCGCTTGTCCACCAGGTCGACGCCGCCGTCCTTGGCCTGGCGGGCCGTAAGCCCGGGGGCCTCCAGCCGGAGCCGGTAGGACAGCGGGACGGCGGGCCGCTGCTTGAGCAGCAGGAACTGCTCGGCGCCGGTCCTGGTCGCGGTGACCGTCAGGTCGGCGCCGGGCAGCACGCCGGGGTAGGTGACGGTCTCGCCCGACACCTGCGGCGACGGGAGCGCGCCCGGCCAGCGCAGGGTCAGGCGGGTGTCTCCGGCGGCCACGCTGATCAGGTCGGTCGCGGAGGCCGCGGCCTGCTTGGCGCCGCTCGGGCGCCCGCCGATGCGCAGCGCCCTGCCGTGCGACCTGGGGGTCACCGTGCCGTCGGCGGCCGCCGTGAGCGCGAGATCGACGGGCTTCCACCCGGCGCCGTCGCGCACCCTGACCGGCCCGGCGAACATCTCTTCGGTGAGGGAGCCGTCGGGGTTGGCGTAGGTGGTGGAGGTCTCGGTGCGTGCCGATTCGATCTCGATCCGCCTGCCGGTGAGCCGGGCGGTGAGCCTGGCCGAGCTCTCATCGGGCGCGCTGGGCCCGGCCGGAGCGGTGGAGGGGTCGGTCGGGGCGGCCGGGGCGGCCGTCGGTGGGGGTTGGGGGGAGGGGGTGTCCGCGTACGCCGTGGGAATATCCGCGACGGTTACGGCCAGTCCTATGGACAACACAGCGGCGATGGCCCGGTCTGACGGGGTCCTCCGACGGACGCGGGCGCGTTTTGATGCCACTCTTCGGTCTCCGATCCACGCGCTCTGGGAGAGGTATGACCAGCGGTTGCGGCATGATCGTAAGAGGCGTGATCAACACGGGGAACAGGCGGCGGAGATCGTTAAGGTCCCGGCCAGTTCGCATTCATGTTCGGTAACGGGAAGAGGAGTGGCCGCGACCGCCAGTGACGGGCCGACCATCGTCGGCGCCACCCGAGTCGTTCTGCAGTCAGACCACGAGCCGCGTCACATGGGCCGGGGCTGGAGGGTCTTGTGGTGCTCCTCCCATAAGTCCTCCGCGCCCGCGTGATCGGCGAGGAATCGATCCCGGACCCGGGCGAGGTCGGCCGCCGCCACACGCGGCGCGTGGATACGGTCGGCGCGAGAACAATCAAGGCCCGGTTCGGGAATCTGTCCCTGACCTGGGCCTTCGTGGTGGAGCGGGTGAGAGGAATCGCCATGAGGAAAGTGCCTTTGAGCTGATCGGTGCTGCCTACTGCTGTGATGTGCCTTTTCGTGCCGTTCTATCCAATAAGTCCTCGCGGGCCTGCCGGTGTCGTCGCCGCGGGCCGTGCCGTACCGGGTACACGCGAGAAACTACCGAGCGACCATGTGCTCATGACTGGTGTTCCCCGCCGGATGGGGAGGTCGATCGGATCCCTTAGCTGGTCCACGCCCTGTGTGAAGGGGTTGGAAGAGGTGCGGGAAGTGCAAGCGAAGGGTTGTACGGCGGCTCGCCGGGGACTCGTGGCTGAATCCCGGGCGGTCGTCGCATGCATCAAGGTCGAATGGTGAAGGAAACCTGGTTGCGTTGCATATCGTAAGTCGGATTCTGGGCTGAATGTCCATTTCTCGTATCGAGAGAATCTTGACTTCCGGTGTGAATATTGAAAGCCTGCAAGGCTCGCTTTCCGGTCAATAGACATGAGTTGACGAGGTAGCCTTGGCTCAGGAATCACCCTTCGACGCGCCTCTCCCGCGCCCCAGCGCGGCTCCGCCCCGCTCCCTGCCCGTCATCGTGCTCGCCGACGTCAGCGGCAGCATGACGCATCTGCGCAAGCTCGAGACGCTCAACGACTGCATCGCCACGATGATTCGGAGCTTCGCCGCTGAACGAACCATCCGCGGTGAGATCCAGGTCGGCGTCGTGGCCTTCGGCGGGGAGACCGCAGCGCTGCATCAACCACCTGTTCCCGCCACCGAACTGCAGTGGAGCGACCTCCGCGCCGGTGGTCGCACCCCTTTCGGTGCCGCGCTCGACCTGCTCACGGAACTACTCGCCGATGAGCGGGTGATCCCGCGAAACGCGTTCATGCCGACGCTGATTCTCGTGTCCGACGGGAAACCGACCGATGAGTGGGAAGGGCCGCTCCAGCGGTTGCTGGCCTCGCCGCGCGGAGCCAAGGCGATCAGGCTGGCCGTCGGTATCGGCCAGGACATGGACGACGACGACTTCCAGGTTCTGCGCGCGTTCATCGGTGATCCGTCCATCGAACCGCAACGCGCTGACCAGGCACACCTTCTGACCCGCTACTTCTCGTGGCTCACCATGAGCGTCAGTAGGCAGGCGCGCGCGGGCAGGCAGTCCTCCGCGGAGATCGGGTTCGACGAACTCGACGAGTTCCTGGCGTGAGGAGTGCCGGGCAGATGATCGTCCGCGACGAGCAGGGACGGCCGCTTCCGCTGCTCCGCCGGATCGGAGCCGGCGGGCAGGCCGAGGTGTGGGCCTCGGAAGGGAGGGTGGCGATCAAGCTGATGCACGCTCGGACTGCCCGCAGCGGACAGCGGCTGCGGAGCCGGATCGGCGTGATCAGACGGCTCGATCTCGACGGAGTGCCGATCTCTCGCCCGCTGGCCATGCTGGCCGCGCCGCACGTGGGGTACTCGATGGAACTCCTGGACGACATGGTTGCGATCCAGACGCTGGCATCGGCGCCCGGCGACCGCGACCTGCTCGACTGGTACGCCGGGACGGGAGGACTGCGGCGCCGGCTCAGGCTGCTGAGCCGCGCCGCGGACGCTTTCGCCGCGCTGCACGCCAAGGGCGTCGTCTACGCCGACCCGTCCCCGGCCAACGTGATGGTCTCGGACACCCCCCGGCACGAGGAGGTCCGCCTGGTCGACGTCGACTTCGTACAGTCGGAGTCCGTCGTGCCGGACACCATCGCCACCCCGGGATACGCGGCGCCGGAGTTGCTGGACGGACGGTCCGGGGTGACCGGCGCAACCGACGCCTATGCCTTCGCCGTGATCGCCTTCGAGGTGCTCACCCTGGCGCACCCCTTCCTCGGCGATGCCGTCCAGGAAGGCGATCCGGAGCTCCTCGAGCATGCCTACAGCGGCAAGCTGCCGTGGATCGACCATCCGGACGATCCGTCGAACCGGACGCGGTACGGCCTCCCGCGCGAGCGGGTGCTGGCATCGAAACTACGCGAGCTCGCCCGCCGGACCTTCCAGGACGGGCTTGAGGACGCCAAGGCGCGCCCCACGGCCGGGGAGTGGCGTACCGCGCTGCGGTCGGCCGCCGATCTGACCTTGGCCTGCGCCGGTTGCCCGCAATCGATCGACGTGCGGTTGCCGGCCTGTCCCTGGTGCGGTCTTCGAGCGCCCGATCCCCTCGTCGCCGTGGTGGAGTTCGTCCGCTCGGGGATGCCCAAGCCCGCTCCGGCGGGACAGACGCTGGCGGTGCCGCCGGGGGCATGGCTCCCGATCACCGGGCGCACTTCGCGCATGGACGCTGTGGAGTACGACACCGCGCCGGTGGCGTGGCTGTACTGGGAGGCGGAGCACCGGCTGGTGGTGAGGAACCCGGGACCCATGCCCCTCTGGCTGACGCCGGCGCCCGATCACGACGAGCTCTTGGTCGTCGAACCCTCGGATGAGCTGGCCTTACCGGCCGATCGGGCCGCGCCGCGATGGATCGTACGGTTCGGACCACCAGGAAGCCCGCACCGGATGCTGCGGTTCGCCCGGGTACGGAGATCGGAGGCCCGGCCGTGAAGCGGCCGCCGACCGCTCCGCTGCCAGGCGCCGAGGCCCTCGTCTGGCTCGACTGGCAGAGCGGCAGCTATCCGAAGGCCGGTGACGAGATCAGGCTGAGGTGGTCACCGGACCGCAGGATCGTCGCCTGGTCCGGCGCCGCACAGGCGCCGGTGGCACCCCTGCAGCGCGAGGACAGGGAAAAGCTGGAATCGGTCAGACGCGGTGGGGCGCATTACGTCGCGATCGTGGTGGAGTCGCATGTACTGACCAGGGAGCGCACCTCAAGAGCACGGCTGGGGGTGACGTTCTACCGATACGGGGCGGGCGGGACGCTGCCACCTCAGGAGATCGCCGTCGACCTTGACGTGGCGAGAACGGTGGCCAGGTGGGAGGACAGCCAGGCCTATGCGACGCAGACCGATCGGACGATCGGCTGGCTGCGCGACCGCTTCCTGCTGCCTGCGGCGCCGGGCACACCGGCGGGCACGCCCGGACGTGTGATCGTCTCGACGGTGGTGGGAGAACACGGCGCGCCGACGGGTTACCACCTCCACGGCCGGGGCTTCGCCGCCGACGTCCGGACCAAGGACGGCCGCCTCCACATGCACAAGATCAGGCGTACCACCAGCGCTGATCTGAATCGCCGGCTGCGGCTCGTCACCACGGACGTCGACTTCAAGGATGTTTCTCAGGTCGCCCAGATGCGCGCCGACATGGAGCGATGGATCGAACGGCTCACCGCGGGCCACGGGTTCCTGGCGCTGTGGAACCAGTACAACCGGCTGGAGGCGCGTCATCTACGCCGGCAGGTGAAGGAGACGCGATACGTCACCTACCGAAGCTGGAGCCGGCTTTCGGGTGGGGTTCACCGCTTCCAGGTCGTCGCCGCCGAGGATCCTTCGGGCCGCCGGCACTCTCTGCTGGAGCAGGCGCAGCAGGTGCTCAAAGACGGCGACACTCTGGAGTTGGAGGCGTCGGAGCGCTTGCCGCCCGTGCTGGCCAACCCTGACATCGACGTGGACGACGCGGAAGCCGCGGACGACGACTGGGACGTGATCCGGCAGCGGCTCGAAAGGCATCGGTTCAGCGGCACCGTTGTCGCGGTGGACGTCGCAGAAGGCACGATCGACATCAAGCGGACCGAACTGCAGCGCCGGGGCCCGGCGGGCGTCGGCGGTGACGAGGCCGTCCAGCCGGAACCGGAAGGGTTCCTGTTCCTCTCGTTCCGCGGCGACCGCAGGCAACTGGCCCGGCGCAGGGCGGCGTACGAACGGATCCTGCGCGGTGGCACGAACATCCCCAACCTGCTCGCCCTCCTTGAGGGCGAGCAGGTCGCGGCAGATCCGCCGGAGCGGATCGATCCGTACTCTGAAGCGGCTTGGGACCTTTTCGACGGGAAACCGACCCACCGCCAGCAGGCGGCGATCGACGTGGCGCTCAACACCCCGGACATCGCGATCATCCAGGGGCCGCCGGGCACGGGGAAGACGGAGGTCATATCGGCGATCCAGACCCGGCTCGCCGAGTCCGGCAGGTCGTATGCCCATGTGCGCGGCAGCATTCTGCTGGCCAGCTTCCAGCACGCCGCCGTCGAGGAGATGGCGGAACGGTCCGTGATCTTCGGGATCCCGGCCAACAAGATCGACCGGGCTGATCGCGGTACAGGGGTGCTCCGCGACCGGTTGCGGGACGCCGCGACCGCACATCTCCCCGAGCGGCTGGGCGAGCCGGGGGAGGCCGTGCTGACGCTGCGCCGGCTCAGCGCCCTCGTCGCCGGTTACTGGCTCACGCCGCCGGCTCCCGACGGCACGGTGGAGCTGCTGGCCGAGGTGTACGGCCAGGCCCGCCCGTACATCTCCGCTGAGCTTGCCGAGCGTTTGCGGGCGGCAGGCGACGAGCTGCGGATCACCTTGGCGACCGCGCCGCCGGGTGGGTGGAACGAGCCGGTGGACGAGGCCCATGAGCTCGCGCTGATGGCTGCCCGCTCCTTGCGCACGACGTCGGAGGCCTTCGCCGACGACGGCCCGCAGGCGGCGGCCAAAGCGTTGCGCCGGTTGCGTACGGTCATCGTCGCCGACGGCGGTCCCGCCGCGGCGGATCTCGCGCTTCTCGAACGGGCGGCGGAAAGCGATCCAGACAATCCGCAGGTGCCGCTGGAGGAGCTGGCCGCGCTGCGCGACCGCCTGATCGACCGGCTTCTGCCGCAGACCGGACCCGAACCGGTGCGCGCCGCAGATCCGCTGATCAATGACCTGCTCAACCAGGCGGTGGCGGAGATGGAGGAGTCGCTGCGCCGAACCCCTGACATGGGAGCGACGCTTGCCCTGGCCGACTACTACGAGGCTTTGCAGGGTGACCCGCTGGCCGTCGAGTGGACGCTGCGGGCCTACACCGCCTCGTACGCCACGACCTGCCAGCAGGCCGCCTCGAAGAAGGTCGTCGAGGCCAAGCAGGTGGGGACCGACGAGGACGTCGTCTTCGACACCGTCATCATCGACGAGGCGGCCCGCGCCAATCCGCTCGACCTGATGATCCCCATGGCGCTGGCGGCCCGCAGGATCGTTCTGGTGGGGGACCATCTCCAGCTCCCGCCGTTGCTGGAGCCCGAGGTTGAACGAGCACTCGTGCGGCAGGACGGATCGACTCAGGACACGTTGCGGCAGAGCCTGTTCGAGCGGTTGTTCCGCGCGCACGACAACAAGGGCTCACCGGTCCGGAGGGTCGTCACCCTCGATGCGCAGTTCCGGATGCACAGCGTCCTCGGAGACTTCGTCAGCCGCAACTTCTACGACGGAGCCCTGCGGTCGCCGCGTGGTACCGAGGGCTTCGCCCATGGCCTGCGGGAGTACGGCGAGGCGGTGGCCGTCTGGGTGGACATCCCCGCCGATCGGGGCAACGAGTTCCGGGTCCGCAGCGTCTACCGGCCGGCCGAGAGCGACTGGCTGGTGGAGCGGATCCCCGCGCTGCTCGACGCCGCTCCGGACCTCAGGATCGGAGTCATGTCGTTCTACACCCGCCAGGTGCAGGAGATCGGTGCTGCCCTGCAGAGACGCGGCGTGGCCGTCCGCGACGACAAGGGGCACTACGAGGCGGGCGAGCGGTACCGGCACAACAGCAAGGGCGATCCGCTCAACCGCCTGCACGTCGGCAGCGTCGACTCGTTCCAGGGCAAGCAGTTCGACATCGTCCTGCTCTCCGCGACCAGATCGGCGCCGCCCGGCGACGACATCCCGCCCACGGATGCGGCGGCGCACCGGCGCTGGGTGGGCCGCCGCTACGGCCACCTCACGCTGACCAACCGGCTTTGCGTGGCGATGAGCCGGCAGCGCCGGCTGCTGATGGTGGTCGGTGACGCGGCCATGTTCGAGGAACCGCGCGCACCAGGCGGGGTGGCGCCGCTCACCGAGTTCCTGAAGCTGTGCCGTGAAGGAGGCGATCATGGCCGGTTCGTTCGGTAACCCCAGGTTCCTGTCGTTCATCCGCGGCAGCGCGCTGATCCGTGAGGACAAGGACAGACGGATCCACGTCACCGTCCCCGCCTGGGCCTACCGGGTCACCGCCCCGCTCATCCCACGCCGCGGTCTCGACCTCTTCCAGAGAGTCGTCCTCGGACTGTGCGAGGCCGGTGTGCGCACGCCCGACCGGGTGAGCGAACTGACGGGACTGCACGTGCGACTGTGCGCGTACGTCATCGACACCGCCAAGCGGGACGGCCTGCTGGACCGCGGCGGCGAGCCCACCGAGCGGGGACGTGCGGCGATGCGCACCGGCAGCACCGACGAGGACACCGAGTGGGCGGTGCGCTACGTCTTCTACGACCCGGTGACCGGCGATCTGTGGCCGCGCACCGCCGAGCGGCTGCCGGACGTTCACGTCGTCCACCGGGAGGCCGACCACGTGGTCATCGACCTCGGGACGGCCGGACGGCCCGCCACAGTGCGGGGGCTGCGCATGTGGATGGATGACGAAAGCCCCAAGGCGCCGAACCCGGAACAGATCATGGAGGTTGTGCGCCGCGACCGGCTGGCTCGGATCAACGCCAGCTCGCAGGAGTTCGCGCGCAAACACCACCTCGACGCACTCCAGGACGTGGAGGAGGAACAGGCGGCCTACGCCGGCCGCGTCGCCACCGGGGAGCCGCTCGCCGAACTCTCCCGGGTGGCCCTCATCGGAGAGCCGGAACCGGTCGAGATCCTGGGCGTCATCGAAACCGCCGGTCCCGACCTGCCCGGAGAGGGCTGGATCGCGCACGACCCCTTCGGCCTCACCGCCAACGCGATGTTCGGCCGCCTCGTCGAGCACTGGGCCGCGGGCCGTCCCGAGCTGGCGGAGCGGCTGGACCGGCTGTTCAGAAGGCGCGGCGAGGCGGTCGGCGCGGACCTGAAGGGGGCCACGAAGCGAGCCCGCGCGCAGGCCGAGGCGGAACTGGTCATGGAGTTCGGCGCAAAGGTACGCGGCGACGCCGGCGTGCTGAGCAAACTCATCGACCTGCGGACCGCGCTCTACGACGGCGAGACCGATCAGGCGCTGCGCATGGCGGTGTGGGCGTCGTTCTCGCTCTTCGAGGAACTGTTCCACCGGCTGGCGATCGCGTACCCGATGCCCGCGCGCCATGCAGAACCGCTTCGGACGCGGGCGGCGCAGCGGGCGTCGGGGCGTCGCCGGCGTCACCCGAATGGCGGTCCCGAGCCACTGTGGGCGCCGCAGGTGGCCAGGGAGACGATCAGGAAGGCCGCCGAACGGATCGGTGCCTTCGAGGTTCCCTACACCGTCGTGAGCACGGGTTCGGACGCCCTCGGAGAGCTGGCCGGCGAGCCGAAGCCGCCGGACGGAACGAAGATCGGCGTGCTCATCGCGGCGGCTCTGATCAGCGCGGAGGCGCGCGACGACCACCCGTTGCGGCGCATGGTCGCACGCCGGAGCGACGTGCTCTTCGGCTGCGACCAGCTGCGCCAGATGCGCAACGGCCAGCTGCACCGGCTGGGGAAGCGGTCCGTCGCGGAAGACCTGAAGTGGTGCAAGGAACTCGGGGAGCAGGCGGCGTCGGAACTGCTCGAACTCCCGCTCACATCGTGACCGGCGGGCGGCACCGACGGCGCTCAGGACGCATGGCATCGGCGGCACTCGCAGGAGACACAGCACTCGTACGGCTCGCACGACCGCGTCGAGCCGACCGGAAGGAACGATGAATGGGCAAGGGCAGAAAGCCGAAGGCACAAGCGCCGCGGCCGGGAACGGCGGCCGGCGGCCGGGCGATCCCCGGTCGCAGACCCGCTGGACCGGTCAGCCCGAAGGAACTGGCCGAGGTCCTGCCCGAGGCGACCGCCGAGGCGGCCAGAGCGGTGGGAGGCGCGGAGAACCTGCCGGAGCCGGCCGAGCCGCCCGCCGACGTCGACTATCTCGCCGTCGACAGGCTGTGGCGGCAGATCGATCAGATCAAGAGGGCGTACGAGGTCGCCACCGGCCGGGCTGAGGACGCGCGACGCGCGATCGAGGAGGCCGAGCAGGCCCTCGAAGACAGATGGAACGAACTACGGACAACCGAGAAGGCGATCGACGAACGGGAACGCGGCATCGGCGACCGCGAGCGGGAGGCGGCTGCCCGGATCACCAAGGCGGAGGAGGAACTGCGCCGGCGGCTGGCCGAGTGCGGTGAACGCGAGGAACACCTGGCCACGCTGGAGCTGCGGGCGGCGCGGCAGGAAGAGGAGGATCGGAGCAAGGCCGGGGCCGCCGTCCGCGCCGCGCTGGCCGACGCTCGGGCCGAGATCGACAGCGAACGCGAACGGCTCGATGAGGAGCGCCGCGTATTGCGGGCTGAGGCACGGCGCCTGCAGATCGAGCGAGAGGACCTCGACGACACCAGACAGCTCATCGAGCAACGGATCGAACGGTCCGCCGAGCAACTCGCCGAGCAGGACCGGCTGAGACTCCAATCGCTGCAGCGACGGCACGACGACATGCTCGCGGATTACCAGCGGCTGGAGCAGCGGCTGGCCGCCCATGAACGGTTGCGCCTGGCGCTGGGCGGCCGCGAGCCGGAACACGTCGTCGCGGACCTGCAGCGGCTGCAGGAGGAGAACGCGACACTTCGCGGCTACCGGCCGCCCGCTGAGATCAAGGCCGAGCTGGATCGGCTGCGCGAGGCCGAGCAGCGCTGGCAGGAGGACCACGCCTTCCTCATGCAGGAGAACTCCCGTCTGCAGCGGCAGCTGTCCGCGTACCAGATCACCGCGATGGAGCTGGAGCGACAGGAACTCGTCAAACAGGCGCTCGCCGCCGACGTCGAGGCGTACAAGGACGAGGTCGCGCGGCTGAAGGAGAACGCCGAGGGGCTCAGGCGGAGCAAGGAGAGCGAGTCCCCCTTCCCCGCGTGCGCCGAGATGGACGTGCGCTACACCGAAGAACGTGACGACCTGGTGGACGAGTTGCCGCCGCTCGACGAGTTCGTCCACCGGCTGCGGCACATCATCGCCCAGCAGGAGAGACTGTTCTACTCGGAGTCCGACCTGCGGATCTTCCTCGCCGGGCTCGCCGCGACCCGCCTGCATCTGCTGCAGGGCCCCAGCGGCATCGGCAAGACGCAGCTCCCGCTGGCGTTCGCCAAGGTCCTGCAGGCGCATGCCGAGACGGTGCCGGTCGGCGCCGACTGGCGCACGCCGCAGGATCTGACCGGCTACTACAACGCCTTCGAACGACGGTTCTATGAGTCGAAGTTCACCAAGGCGCTCTACCAGGCGAACTGCCCGGCGTATCGAAGCCAGCCGTTCTTCGTCGTCCTCGACGAGATGAACCTGTCCCACCCCGAGCAGTACTTCAGCGACGTATTACACGTGCTCGAACTCAGACAACGGACGGCAGGAAGGAAGATCGGACTCGATCTGATGACGGCCAGGGTCGAGCCGGCGCCACGCGGACTGATCGACGGGATCAAACTGCCCATACCCCAGAACATCTGGTTCGTCGGCACGGCCAACCAGGACGAGACCACGGTGGCCTTCGCCGAGAAGACGCTTGACCGGTCCAACGTCATCGAATTGCCCGGGCGTCCGGAACGGTTCGAGTACGAGCGGACCCAACCGTTCCCGCCGTTCTCCTTCACGGCGCTACGCCAAGCCTTCGCCGTGGCACGGCAGCGGCACGAGCAGTCCGCCCGCCTGGTGGGCGACTTCCTCAACGGTGGACTGAGCGATCGGCTCCAGCGGGACTTCCGCGTCTCCACCGGACCCCGGAGTGCCGGACAGCTCTCGCGCTTCGTACCTGTGCTCATCGACGCCGGGGGGACCGTCCGAGAGGCCGCGGATCACGTGCTGGCGATGAAGGTGCTGCGGAAGATTCGCGGTCGTTACGAGCTGCGCAGCGACACCATCAGAGCGCTCCGCGACGACCTCCCGAAGTTCTGGGCCGAACTACCGGCTGCGGAGGGCGACCCCGATCGCCCGATCCGGGCCATCGAACTCCTCGACGACGAACTGCACCACCGCGGGGAGGCGTGACGCCGTGCGAGTCAGACTCTGGGACCGGATCCTCGACCGAGAGACCGATTCACCACCCTCGGGGCCGGTGCCGATCGGACGGTACGTCTTCATCGGCGCCGAGCAGGACGCGTCCGTCGGCCGGAGCACCCCAGACCGGCGGGGACCATCTGGTAGGCCGGGCGTTTCCGGCGCTCGGAGTCCTGCCGGTGGGCGCCACCTGTCGCTGGCAGGCCGCCACGTCAGGCCCGGTGATCATCTCGCCGCGGTCGGTGACTGGATGCTGTGGGACGAGGATCGCCGACGGGCGACGCACGGTGCCTGTGACCCGCGCGCGTTGCCCGATGAGGTGACCGAACGCGCCGTCCTCGGTGTGGCGGCCAGACTCGAGCGGCTCAGCGCCGAACCTGTGCATCGGTGGCTGCGGGAAAGCCCGCTGCTCGCCGACACCGAGATCGGGCCGCGACTGCGGCGGCGCAGGATAGACGACGAGATCGACGAGCATTTCAACGCCCTGCGCGCGGTCTGCCATGCCCCGGCCGATCGGCTGCGGGTCGTGAACCGGCTTGTGCCGGTAGGTCTGGCGCGGCGGATCGTGCCCGCGACGATCAACCGGCTGGCCGGCCACAGCGAGGACTGGAACCGGCTGCGGCCGGACAGTGTGGAGCCGAAAGTGGTCCTCACACCGTTGCGTGAGCAGAACCTGGACTTCTACGAGAACCGTGTCGCCGCCCGGCTGGTCGACCATCTCTGGGGCGACGTCGTGGCCCGGCTGAATGCCGTGACACGGATCGATGCGATGTTCAGCGACCTCGATCGCTATGTCGCGGACGCGGTCAACCGGCCATGGCGGCAGCATGGCAAGCTGTTCGAGCTGATCGCGGGGGTTGTGGCGGACGAGCCGTGGAAGGACCTGGCCGAGGCGAGACGCAAGGAACTGGGAGCGGTCAGGGACGCCCTCGTCGCGCTGCGGGGCAGCGGCATCCTGCGGGGAGTCGACCGGCAGGTCGACATCGGGACGGCGCTCCGGGCCACGAACCTCTTCGTCAACGACGGTCGCTATCGCCGGGTGCGCGACCTGTGGCACGCATGGGTGAACGACCGTACCGGGGGAGATCAGGAATGCGACCCCGTGGTCCGCATTCAGAGCTGGTGCCGAGGGTTCACCGTCTACACCGGGCTGCTGCTCCTCCACGCGCTCGACCACCTGGGCCTGCTCGGCGAGGCGGGCGGGTCGGATGAACCCGCGGAGGCGGGGGCCGTGGCATCGTTCAGCCGCGGCGGACCGCCGATCCGGCTGACTGCCGGAGGCGGCGGGGCCACAGGCGCGGATGTGACCCTCGCGTGGCTGCCCACCGAGGTTTTCGAGCTGGCCGTCGGCGGGCGGCCGGTACTCCACGTCCTGGCTCTTCCGCACGCCCTCACCGGCCATGGCCGGACGGCGGCCACCCAAGAGGAGACGGATCAGCTGACATCCGGCAAGCCGGAGATTCCCGTACTGGTTGTTTATCCGGGTACGTTCGAGGAACGGCAGGCACTGCCGAAACGGTCACGCCTCGAAGTCTTCTCCGGTTGCGACTCGCCTGTGCCCTGGAAGCATGGCGGCGTGAGGCTGCTGCCGGTCTCTCCGATGGAGATCGACAGTGTGGTCCGGCTGGCCCGGAGCCTGTACAGCGTTCTCGCCCAGGAGCGGCACCGCGACCATCCGATCTCGGTGCGGTGCCGCCAGGTGCATGCGAAGGAGATCGCTGAAGGTGCCGACTGGCTCTCGGCCGGGCAGGCCGGCCTCGTCGTCACACGCCCCCCCGCGCCCGGTGAGCTGGCGAGGACGCAGGCACGGCTGCAGTCGCTGAGGGGCCGGGCCGCCGGTCGTCCGGGTGGCGTCGGAGAGGTGGAACTCCTGGACCGGCTGGCGGATGAGATCACCGTGGCCGCCGAGACCATCGCCGAGTACACCAGGTGCCCGGTCTGCCTGCAGCGGAGCCCAGATCCCTGGCGGGCGTATCGGCGCAGGCCGGACGGCACGTACGCGTGCGAGTGCCCGCAGGGCCACGCCCGCTGGGAGCTGCGGCTGTGCGGCTCGTGCACCCGGCCTTATCCGGTCATCCACATCGAGCCGGTGCTGGGGGACGTCGAACTGGATGGTGACGGCGTCGACCGACTGTTCGGCAGCCACATCGTCTCGACGCCCTGTTGGGTGCGTCCCTCCGTCTTTCTCTGCCCGTCGTGCGGTACCTGCGGCGTGGCCTCCACAGTGAAGGGCGTCGGGTGTCGAAGGTGCTGTCTCGAAGAGCGGGACCTCGCAACCGGCTAGACGATCGATTCCAAGGGTGAGTTGTCGTAGCGATCGCGGACTTGCCAGCCGGACGGCGCGGGCCCATAGGCTAAGCCCCCGTCCGCACTGTCTGGGGGATTCATGACCAGTAGGTTCACCGAGTTGGTTGTCGACTGCCACGATCCGGAGCGGCTCGCGGCCTTCTGGTGCGCGGTCCTGGACTTCAAGGTGATCGACCGGAGCAAGGGCAAGGTCGAGATCGGCTCCTGGGAGCCGACCGTCGAGGAGGTCCGGGCCCGCCAGATGCCGCCCACTCTGGTGTTCATCCGGGTGCCTGAGGGCAAGACCGTGAAGAACCGGCTCCACCTCGACGTCAGCCCGATCGACGGCAGTACCGACGACGAGGTGGCCAGGCTGCTCGGCCTCGGCGCCGCCAAGGTGGACGTGGGGCAGGGCTCCGGCCGGAGCTGGGTGGTCATGGCCGACCCCGAGGGCAACGAGTTCGATGTCCTGCGCACCCTGGCACCGTCCACGTACATGATCGGTCCGGAGGGTTAGTGGTCGTAGGCGGTCAGTGAGCGCAGGACGGGCTGTCCGCTCTGGTCGTTGCGCCAGATGGCGGTGGTCAGCGTGAGGATGCGCTGTATGACGCGGGCGACGACGCCGGCGAGTGTTCGGCCGTGGTGCCGTTCCAGGTCGAGCCGGCCCTTGAAGGTCTCGTTGACCGGCTCGACAACCTGCCGCAGTGGTTTGAACAGCCCGGCTCCGGGCCGCTCCGGTTCACCCTTGCGGGCTCGACAGGCGTGCCGGAGCTGGGTCCTGGGGTCAGTAGACGAAGGGCCAGCCCGCGCTGTCCCAGCCGAGCTTGTTGATGCCGAGGCGGGAGGAGCCGTCGTCGGCGTACCAGTGGTAGAAGAGGATGTCGCCGTCGTTGTCGGCGAGGACGGCCTGGTGGCCGGGGCCGTGGATGCTCCCGTGCCCGGCCAGCACCTGGGTGCCGCCCCCCGACGTCATCGCCGTCCCGTTGCGGTCGGTGTACGGGCCGGTGACCGAGGTGGAGCGGCCCACCATGATGCGGTAGGTGCTGGAGGCGCCTTTGCAGCACAGGTCGAAGGAGACGAACTGGTAGTAGTAGCCGCCGTGCCGGTAGATGAACGGCGCCTCGGTCGCGCCGCCGTTGCGGCCGGAGATGCTGCGGATCGTGGTGTCGAGCCGCTTGCCGGTGGCCGGGTTGAGCTGGACCATCTTGATCCCCGACCAGAACGAGCCGAAGTCGAGCCACCAGCGGCCCTGGTCGTCGGTGATCAGGTTGGGGTCGATGGCGTTCCAGTTGTCGGAGGTGGTCGACTCGATGACCAGGCCCTGGTTGGTCCACGAGCCGGACGCCCCGGTCGTGCTGGTGGCCAGGAAGATGCCGGAGTGGTTGGAGCCGAAGGTCGAGGCCGCGTAGTACATGTAGTAGGTGCCGTTGACGTAGGTGATGTCCGGCGCCCACAGGGTGTTGCTGCCGTTGGTGTAGGCGTGCGTCCAGGAGGCTCCTCCGGGGAACGCCGCCCCCGCGTTGCGCCAGGTGGTCCGGTCGGCCGAGGTCTTGAGCAGGATGCCGTTGCCGGTGTAGGCGAGCAGGTAGGTGCCGTCCGGCCTCTTGGTCACCTCGGGATCGTGCACGGAGATGTCACCGTTGACCGTACCGGGGTTGGGGTAGGACGCCGGCGGAGTTGTGGGGGTGCTGCCGCCGAGTTTGACGAGTTGCCACTGCTGGTTGGCGCCGCTCAGGTCGGTGTATTGGGAGATGCGGCCGCCGTCGGCGGTGGACCACTCCCAGACTTCGAGGGCCTTGCCGCTGTTGCGGTTGATGAGCTTGACGTATCCGCTGTCGGTGTCGACGATCCGGAACTGCTGGTTGGCGCCGTTGGTGTCGGTGTACTGGATGACGTCGGCGCCGTCGGCGGTGGAGCGGCCGGAGATGTCGACGACCTTGCCGCTGTGGCGCGACCTCAGGCGGTAGTAGCCGCCGCCGGAGTCGACGAACTGCCACTGCTGCCAGGCGCCGTCGTTGCGGGCCCACTGCACCAGCGGTGCGCCGTCGTTCGTCGCCATGTTGTAGACGTCCAGCGCCTTGCCGCTGTTGCGGTTGACCAGCACGTACGACGCGTTCGTGTCGATGGTCGCCGCATGGGCGGGGCCGGCGGACACAACGGACTGGCAGAGCGCGAGCAGCGCCACAAGGATCAGTGTGACGGCCGTCGAGACCTGCCATCGGCCTGAACGAAAGGTGGGGCTGAGGAGTCTGACCATGAGCACCTCTCTGTGTGAGCGCTAACAATTTCGGCAAGGCCGTCTGATGCCCTGCGCCGGTGAGCCCGCTGCTCCTGCCGTCCGGGATGAGCTCGTGGCCCCGCGGCGAAGGGCGAGCGAGGTAGGGGAGCGCCGCCACTCAGGTCGTCGATGCGGGGGCGCGGTCCGGCGGATGAGGCAGGGGCCCTATCAAGGGTTGAATCCGCTGCTGGACAATCCCTGTCAGCCTCATGCCTTTTCATGACGTTACCTGAACATCTCGGATTGGGGCTCGGCGTCCGCGACGAGTGGCCGGGAGTATCCATCCAGAACCGCCGGCCCGGGAAAGGCCGGATCGCTACGTGCTCGCTGATTGTTCACGTGAACATTATTTGCGCGAGTTCATCGTGTACAGCCTCCGGAAGGGGTGCGACGCCGAGAAGCAATGCGATGGCCATCACTATGAGCCCGGAGCGGAAGTTACGTCAAGGCTTCGCAGGAGGACCAGAGGCCGGGCAATCCCGCTCTCCTGAGCCCTCTAGCCGCCGATACGATGCGTCGCCTCGCGCATCCTCATGCCCGTATTGATGCGGAGGTGTGTGAAACTTTCAGCGATACTGACTCGCCAAAATTTTCGGCGAGGCGGTGAAAATAAAAAAGATTGCTACTCGCGACAGGCGCCACGGCTCGCGTTCGCTCGTTCACTTATCGTGACAGCCAGGGGGCGTGCTGTGACATGACTGTTCTCGGCCGTGGACGAAAGTTTCGGACCCAAGTGGAAAGGTTCCTTTTCGGTTGCTCCTGGCAGCCTTGCCCGCCAGGAGCACAGGGTGAGGGCGGCCTCCGGAGCGCGAGGAAGCGGGTAATGAGGAGTCGCGGAATCAGTTCCGGCAGGTGAACCGGCTGTTGCGAATGCCATTGGGCGTATCGAGACTGGAGACGGCGTCGTCATGAAGGGCTGGGCCGGTGCTGCCCGCCCGCTGCAGTTGATCCATCAATTCGCTGCCGGTGGCGCTGCCGAACTTGACGCAAGGTCCGGACCGACTCATAGTGACGGCCGTTACGGCACTCGGGGCACACACTGCGCCGCCGGAGGTCTATGAGTCTGAAAAATCGTCCTCGGTTAAGGCTGACTATTCGTGCGGAAACAGGGACGCGTCCTGTTGCTTCTATTTACCGGTCGCTTCTTCCGGCCGCGCTTCCAGGTCCGCATGGCCGATGCGCGGCCACCCTTCCGCCTGGGGCGTCCGCTGTAATCGAGAGCGTCCGTCCTTGCGGCGGCAACGCGTTCATCGTATCGATTCCAAGGGCGTTACATCTGCCGGCCGCTCTCGCACTCGAGCCTGGACAACCTCGGCCCGTTGACTATGAGCGGCAGCCCGATAAGGCGCCGATTGCCGCGTGGCTCCATCCCGGAGGAGGTCTCCTGGAGGTGCGCTTCGCGGAGCTCGGGACATCGCGGGCAAGGCCGCCGGGCTGCCGGTCCACGTGCTGCTGGGAGGCCCCGTCCGGGACCGCGTGCGCATGTACGCCTGGGTCGGCGGGGACCGCCCCGCCGAGGCCGCCGAGCCGGCCCGCGCGCAGATCGAGGCCGGCTTCACGGCCGTCAAGATGAACGGCTCCGCCGAGCTGACCGCGATCGACACACCGGCGCGCTCCCGTGAGGTCGTCGATCGGGTGGCCGCCGTGCGCGAGGCGATAGGCGAGGACAACGACGTGGTGGTGGACTTCCGCAGCCGCATGTCCACCGCCATGGCCCGGAGGATGCTCCCGCTGCTGGAGCCGTACATGCCGCTTGTCCGCCCCCGGAGCGGATCCATTGGAGCGGATCCATGCCTACGTCCCCGCCGGTCTGCTCCTTCTGCCGGCTCGATCCGCAGCCGCAGCACACTGTGGTCCTACGGCCGCGGATTCGAACGGGCCGATGGTCTACCGATCAGAGGACGTCGCCGAGCGTCGGCCGATGTCCGGTGGCGCCGTCCTCTCTGCCGGTCAGGAACGCGGCCGGGAGGCGTAAGGGAGCAGCGCCATCTCGCGGGCGTTCTTGATGGCGCGGGCGATCTGGCGTTGTTGCTGCACCGTGACGCCGGTGACGCGGCGGCTGCGGATCTTGCCGCGGTCGGAGATGAACTTCCGTAGCAGGTCGGTGTCCTTGTAGTCGACGTAGTCCACCCCCTGCAGCGGGTTGCCCTTCTTGCGGAGGGTGCGGCGGGGCTTCATGCGATCTCCTTGAGGTTGAGGATGTGGGCGAAGGGGTCGTCGTAGCCGGCCCACACGTCGGAGCCCGCCAGGGCCTCCTCCTCGGTGAGCAGGCAGGAGTCGAGCAGAGCGTGGAGGCGCTCTCGGTCGAGGTCGGGCCCGGTGAACACCAGGTGCTGAACGCGGTCGCCGGTGATGTGGTCCCAGTCGAGGTCGGCGGCCATGCGGCGGGCGGGGGAGACCATGTCCCAGGCGGCCTCCGGTAGCGCGACCAGCCAGGGCCCGGCGTCCTCGACGGACACGACGCCGGCGACCGCGTCCCAGGCGAGCAACTGATCGGGCCGGCTGGCCAGCCAGAACCGCCCGCGAGAGCGCACCGATTGAGTGACCAGCTCGTCCACGGCCTCGAACAGGCGGGCAGGGTGCAGCGGGCGCAGCCGGCGCCAGACGACCGTGGTGATCTCGTCCGTCTGCGCGTCGCAGGGGAGCAGGGCGGTGGCGGGGTCGACGCGTTCGGCCAATTCCCGCGAGCACAGCCGGGCGCCGGTCACGCCCGGCAGGGACCCGGCGAAGACCGGGGTGCAGGGCGCGAGGTGGGCGAGCACGGCGCGGGAGAGCTCCCCGTCCTCTTCGTCGCCGCCGTGCAAGGTCAGGGCGGTTGCGTACTCGATCTGCCGGGTCAGGACTTCGGCGACATAGCGCTGGTCGCCGGCCGCGGCCGGCTGACCGGTCTCGCTGAGGCGGTCGCCGCGGGTGATGTCCACGGGCATGTGCTCGGCGTGCAGCGTGGTCAGCACGCAGGTCAGCCGCAGGATGTCGTGAGCCTCCTCGCAATCGAGAGCCTCGGCGACCGAGCGTGGCTCGACCGAGTCCCACAGGTCGACCACGAGCAGCGACGCGGTGGCGGCGTGCCGCACCAACTGAGGGAGAAGGTCCTCGCGGACGGTGCAGGTGACACAGCCGTGCGCGAGCCGTACGTCGGCCAGGTCGAGCACGGTGGAGGCGTCGCGGACCACGCGTTCCACCCGGCCGGCGGTCACCTCCCGCAGATCGTGGTGGACGGCGACGGAGCCGGGGTGGTCGCGCAGGAGGCGATCGACGACGGCCGTGCGAGCAGAGGCGTGCAGGCCCGCGACCAGGACGACGGGGGTGGACATGGAAGGCCTCCGAGTTGCGGGAATGGAAATGATTATCGTTATCATTACACAGGCTGATGGCGAGAGAGGAGCCACCCCATGGCCAGAAACGAGCTACGCCCCGTGATCAAGCTGCGATCGAGCGCGGGGACCGGCTACACCTACGTGACCCGCAAGAACCGCCGTAACGACCCCGACAGGCTCACGCTCCGCAAGTACGACCCGATCATCCGCAGGCACGTCGCCTTCCGGGAGGAACGATGAAGAAGGGCATCCACCCCGACTACCACCCGGTCGTGTTCCGCGACCCGGGCGCCGGGTTCGCCTTCCTCACCCGCTCGACCATCACCAGCGACAAGACGATCGAGTGGGAGGACGGCAACACCTATCCCGTGGTGGACGTCGACGTCTCCTCGGCGAGCCACCCCTTCTACACCGGGCGCAGCAGGGTGCTCGACACCGCCGGGCGAGTCGAGCGGTTCAACCAGCGCTACGGGAGGGGCTGATGTCCGCGCACTGCCGGCTCACGGGAGCCGCTCCGGTCTTCGGCAATCGCGTCTCCCGCTCCCATCGGCGCACCCGCCGGCGATGGAACCCCAATATTCAGCACCGCCGCTACTGGCTGCCCAGTGAGAACCGCCATGTCCGCCTCACACTCAGCGCCCGGGCGATCAGGACTGTCGACAAGATCGGCATCGAGGCCGCCGTCGCCCGGATCCGGGCCCGGGGAGAGAAGATCTGATGGCCAAGAAGAGCAAGATCGCCGCCAACGAGAGACGCAAGGCCGTGGTCGCTCGCTACGCTCAACGGCGTGCGGAGCTGAAGCAGGTCGTACGCACCGGCACTCCGAAAGAGCGGGCATCGGCCGTACGCGAGCTGGCGCGCCAGCCGCGCGACGCCAGCGCGACGCGCGTGCGCAACCGCGACTCCGTCGACGGCCGCCCGCGGGGCTATCTCGGCACGTTCGGACTGTCCCGGATCCGGTTCCGTCAGATGGCCCATCGGGGCGAGCTGCCGGGCGTGACGAAAGCGAGCTGGTGATCGTGGCCGTCCCCAAGCGCAGAACCTCGCGCAGCAACACCCGCCACCGCCGTAGCCAGTGGAAGGCGACCGCGCCCGACCTGGTGCCAATCACTGTCAACGGACGCGAACTCCTGGTACCCCGCCGACTGGTCCGCGCCTACCAGCGCGGCTTCATCCTTCCCGATTGACCGCAGCCAGCCCACGTCACGTAAGGGGCGTGTCCCGGGCGGCGGCCCGTCGTCGGAACAGTGCTGCGGAAGGATTCCTAGGGCCGCAGGCCGCTGATTGCCACCCACGATGTGCAGATTTACGGCCAGGCCGAGGCCGGCGCCTCCTTTGTCGCGGCTGCGGGCGGTGTCCAGGCGCACGAAGCGGTGGAAGATGCGCTCGCGGTCGGCCGGAAGGATGCCGGCGCCGTCGTCGGCGACCGTCGGTTCAGCGCCGTCCCTGGTGGGTGCAAGCTGATCCGTATCGTGTGGACGGCGTGCCGGTGGGCGTTGTCGAGCAGGTTGCCGAGCATCCGGATGATCTGTTCGGGGTCGCCCTCGACGATCATTTCGGGGTCGAGCCGGAGATGCGTGTGGTGCCCGTCCGTCTGGTGGGTGGCTTGTGCCCGGACCAGCGCTGTGAGGTCGACCTGCTCGGTTCTTGGGGGTGTCGTGCCCAGGCGGGTCAGCAGGAGCAGGTCGGTGACGATGGCCTGCACCGGTCGAGGTCGTGCACGGTGTGGCCGAGCAGGTCGTTCGGATCGGTCTGGTCGGGATGCAGCTGTGCCTCTTCCGGTCGCGTGCGTAGTGCGGCGAGGGGTGTGCACAGTTCGTGGCAGGCGTCCGCGGCGAACTGCCGCTGGCGTGTGCGGGCGCGCTCGGCGCGATCGTCGGCCTGGCGCAGTCGTTGCAGGGTCTTGTTGGCGGCTCGGGCGAGGCGGGCGATCTCCTGGCCTCCGCCCGGTTCGGTGACCTGGTGTTCACACTCGTGAGGCTGACGGCGTCCAGTTCGCGGCGGATGGACGTCACCGCCCGCAGTGACCTGCCCCCGCTCGCCGCGCCTTCAGGGCCGCGCTCGCCGAGACCATGCAGGACGAACGGCCCTTCGCGCTCGCCCTCGACATGGCACTGAACCACGTGAAAGCCCAGGTCAGGGACCCTGCCGCCGATTTGACACACTCGGCCGACTAGCCCAAAGTGGACGAAATCGTCCACTCGCCCCTCGGCGGTGCCGACCGTCCACGGGTGCGGCAGGAAAATGGTGAGACCGATGCCGTTTCTGCGCTCGGCCCAAGCGCGCTACACGACAGCGGCGACAA
>NZ_JBEYWQ010000030.1:0-82363 GCF_040644495.1 Microbispora sp. NPDC046973
GGTGGCTGTGCAGGCAGACCACCGCGACCGCCCGGACGCCCTCCTCGCGCAGCCGCCGCAACCGCGGCGCGAGCCCTTCGAGGTCGGGCGGCCGCGGGGCCGCGGCTCAGGACCTCGGCGGGGTCGGCCCTTGGCGCTCTTCGGCGGCTCAGACCTTGCGGTAGCCCGGAACCCAGGCGCCGTCGTCGACGACGTAGTCGCCGAACAGGGCCGGGGCCTCCTCTCGCATGATCTCCCCGATGCGGTTGAAGACGAGGCGGATCTCCTCCTCGGCTCCCGCGGCCGTACGGGCCTCGATCGTGTGCCGCAGGGTGCGCACGTTGGCCGTCCAGACCAGGCCGGTCCCGACGCCCTCGGGCGCGAAGCGGCGCATGAACGAGGTGCGGTGCTTCTTCTCCGCGAACGGCACGCCGTCCTCGTCCAGCCCGAAGTGGGCCGCCATCCAGTTCTGGAACTCCTCCATCCGGTCGAGCATCTCGGTCGCCCGCTTCATCAGCTCGGCGTCCTCGCGTGCCCACTCGGGGAACCAGAACGGGATGTCGCTCAGCCGGACGAACCGCAGCGACTCCTGCGAGATCGCCACCCCGGGCCGGTGCCGCACCAGCTCGTGGGTGAGCACACGCGAGACGTTGTGCAGCACGAAGCTGAAGCTGAGGTGCTCCAGCACGCTGCCGTGCGCGCTCGCCAGGATGTTGCGCAGGTACGCCTCCTGGTCGGTTCGCACTCTCGTGACGTTCGGGTTCAGGCCCGGCTCGAACGACCGGTAGCACAGCCGCCCGGCGAACTCGGCGAGGTTCTGGGCGTCGAACTCGCCCCGCTCCAGCCGCTCAAGCCAGCTCTCCCCGCCGATCTCGTGGAGGTAGCGGGCCAGCTCGTCGTAGTCGACAGACGGTTTGGCGACGAGGAAGACCTCGGGCTCGACGCTGCGCATTCACATTCCCCGTGAAGTGGTTGCCGATGGGTGACCGTCCAAGCAAACCAGCTCGGGCCCACGATCGCGACCTGGCCCCCGCCCGGGGGCCCTTACGGCGGTACGGGGGTCGTCCTCCGATATCAGCCGTCAGGTGATGTCGCGGCGGACCGTGGTGGCGGTGGCGACGGCGGCGAACAGCACGCCGTAAGCGACCAGGACGGCGGCGCCCGCCCAGGCGGGCAGCCATTCCGGCCTGCCCAGTCCCGTGTCCACGTCGATGCTCATCAGCGCCTGCGCGGCCCCGCCCGGCAGCCACTTCCCCACCGAGTGCAGGGCCGGGATGCCCGTGAAGATGTTCTCGATCACGTACGCCCAGACGACCGCGGCGACGATCCCGGCGATCTGGTTGCGGACGAGCGCCCCCAACCCGATGCCGAACACCGCGTACAGCGACAGCGTCACCAGGATGCCGAGGCTGATCTGCGGGACGCGCGAGGCGGACAGCGAGAACTCGCCTCCGGAGAGCGTCACGGCCGGGATCACCGTGACCGCCTGGAAGACCAGCACGGCCAGCGCGAACAACGCGCCCACCATCAGCCCTGCCACCAGCTTGGCGACGATCACCAGGCCCCGCCGGGGGGTGGCGAGAAAGGTGCCGGTGATCGTCTGGTAGCGATATTCGGAGGTCATCATGACGACGCCGAGGATCATCAGGAAGATCCCGCCGCTGGACCCGCTCGACCACGCGATCTCGGCCCAGTCCGCGGTGTCCCGCGCGGGCAGCGCGCCGCCGTTCTGCTCCACCCCGGCGAACCCGATGAGGAAGCCGAGGCCCACCCCGACCAGCACCAGCATGACGAGCAGCATGATCCACCACAGCCTCGTGGTGAACAGTTTGCGCAGCTCCGCCCTGACGAGCCCGCTCATCGCCCCTCCGTCAGATCGAGGAAGACCTTGTGCAGCCCGGATCGCTCCTGCGCCACCTCGGTGAGCACGATGCGCCGGTCCAGGGCGACGCGGCCGACGGCCTCCGGGTCCAGCCCGCGCACGCGCAGCAGGCCGTCCTCGACGCGTTCGACCACCCCGCCCGCCGCTTCGAGCGCGGGGGCGAGGTCGGCGGCCTGCGCGGCACGCACCCGGATGGTGTCCGCCCCGTCGCTGGTGAGCTCGGCCAGGCTGCCCTGGCGGACCAGGCGGCCCCTTGCGATGATCACCACGTCGTCGACGGTCTGCTCGACCTCGGCCAGGACGTGGCTGGAGACGAGCACCGCCGCGCCCTGGTCGTGGGCGAGGTGGCGCAGGAATCCGCGCAGCCACTCGATGCCCGACGGGTCGAGGCCGTTGGCCGGTTCGTCGAGGATGTACACCCGGGGGCGTCCGAGCAGGGCGGAGGCGAGCGCGAGCCGCTGCCGCATGCCCAGGGAGAAGCCGCCCACGCGCTTGCCGGCGGCGTCCGCGAGACCGACCTGCTCCAGCGCCTCGTCCGCGCGGGCGTCGGGCAGCCCGGCCGCGGTGCACAGGATGCGCAGGTGGTTGCGGGCGGTGCGGCCGGGATGGAAGCTCGTGGCCTCGAGCACGGCGCCGACCTCGGCCGCCGGCTTCGGGAGCGTGACGTAGCGCTCGCCGTTCACCAGCGCCTCGCCCGAATCGGGCGTGACGAGGCCGAGCAGGCAGCGGAGCGTGGTCGTCTTGCCGGCTCCGTTGGGGCCGAGATATCCGGTGACGGATCCGGCCTCCACGCTGAACGAGACGCCGTCCACGGCCTTCACCGGCCCGAACGACTTCACCAGATTGCGAATCTCAATGGCAGCCATCGGACGCGATTATTTCGCGCAAAAAATCGAAAATCATCCTCATAAAGGAGGATGGTTTCGGCTCGGACAATTCCAGGATTTCAGAGGCGATAAACGCGACGCGCGTTGCCTGAGCCGATCATGTGAGCGATCCGGGCCGCGTCGGCCGGGCTCCACTCGCCCTCGGCGATCCGGTCGGCGAGCACGCGGGCCAGGCCGCGGCGGTGGCCGAGCGCGGCCAGGAAACACATCTCGGCGGCGCCGTGGCCGCCGGAGCCGTACATCTGTTTGTGGAACGGCGCGAGTTCGAGCAGCTCGCGCAGGACGTGGGCGGAGCCGGCGGCGGTGTGGGCGACGGCGGGCCCGGCGTCCACGTACACGTGCGGGAAGACGGCCGCCAGGTAGGCCGCCTGGCGGTGGTAGGGGTAACAGTGCAGCAGGACGACCGGCACCCCGAGCGGGGCGAGGGCGCGGACGAACCCGGTCAGCAGTGCCGGATCGGCCAGGTGGCCGGCCCCGATGCCGGACAGGCCACCGCCGGACAGCCCTCCGCCGGGCAGGCCCCAAGCGGACAGGCCCCAGCCCGACAGGCCCCAACCGGACAGACCACAGTGGAACTGCAGCGGCAGGCCTCGCTCCCGCGCGACGTCGACCGCCGCCCAGAGCAGGTGCCGTACGAGGACGGGGTCGTCCAGGCGAGCCTTCGGGTCGGCGAGCCTGCGGCCGGCCGCCGCGATCACGCTGCCGCGCGAGGGCCGCGAGGGGTCGAAGCCGAGGCCGCAGCGGTGCGCCGCGACCGACTTGAGCGCGGCGGCGCGGGCCGCGCGGGCCGCGAGCTCGTCCCGCAGCGTCCCGGCGTAGTCGGCGGCGGGCAGCCCGGCCTCGGCGACGTCCTGCTCGACCTGCTCCAGCCGGACGATCTCGTCGGCGGCGGCCGAGCCGAGGCGTCCCATCTCGGCGGGCGACAGCAGCGCGGGGACGTCGAGCCCGGTGTCGACCAGGAAGGCCGACACCTCGGCGCCGCGCAGCAGCCGCCGGTTGACCTCGGCCGCGCCGAGTTCGGCGCGGCGCGACAGGTAGACGGTGGCCGAGGCGTGCGGCTCCAGGCCCAGGACCGGCGCGCACCAGCGGCGGATCGCCGCGCCGGCCGGGGTGTCGAAGTGCGTGGTGCCGGGCGGCGCGGGCGTGCCGCCCTCGCCGATGAGCTGCTCGAACCCCGATCTGGTGGTGTCGTCGCGGCGCACGCCGCAGCAGTGCTGGTCGACCATGGGCGCGAGCAGGGCGGCCCGCACGGCGTCGGGAAGGGATACGGGCAGCATGTCGTGGGATCTCGGCTCCGGCACGGCAGTGGACTCTACGGCTCCCCCGCCGCGCCGGCGCCGCCCTAGACGGCCCCTTTACTCAGCCATGACGTGCGCAAAGCCGCAGGACGTTGGCGATGATCCGCGCCCCGGCGCCGCCCTGCGTGGTCAGGATCGACTCGGGGTGGAACTGTACGCCGAAGCGCAGGTTCTCCGCGTCCTCGATCGCCATGGCCGCGCCGTCCGGCGTGTAGGCGGTGACCCGGAAGCCCTTGACCCCCGGCTCCTTGGCGTGTACGGAGTGGTAACGGGCCGCGACGAACTCGCCGGGCAGCCCGTCGAGCAGGGCGCTGTCGCCCTCGCGGCGGACCTTGCCGCGCTTGCCGTGCTCGGGGTAGGGCAGCAGTTCGAGCGTGCCGCCCGCCTGCTCGACCATGGCCTGCAGGCCCAGGCACACCCCGAACACCGGGAGCCCGCGGCCGTACAGCGCCTCGATCAGCGCCGAGCAGCCGAAGTCGGACGGCCAGCCCGGGCCGGGCGACAGCACGACGAGCGTGGGCGCGATCTCGTCCAGCTTCTCCAGCGGGAACCCGTGCCGCAGCGTGACCACCGACGCGCCCTGCTGCCGGAAGTAGTCGGCGAGGGTGTTGACGAAGGAGTCCTCGTGGTCCACGAGCAGCACGCGGTGGCCCTCGCCCGGCAGGTCGGCCCGGGGCTCGGTCCGCGCCTCCTCCCGTGGGCGGGCGGAGGCGGCGAGCGCGCCGAGGAGGGCGCTGGCCTTGAGCTCGGTCTCCCGCTCCTCGGCCTCGGGGTCGGAGTCGTACAGCAGCGTGGCCCCGGCGCGCACGGTGGCGACGCCCTGCCGGATCTGCGCGGTGCGCAGGGTCAGGCCGGTGTTCATCGAGCCGTCGAAGCCGATGAAGCCGACCGCGCCGCCATACCAGCGCCGGGTGGTCTCCTCGTGGTCCTCGATGAACTGCATGGCCCACGTCTTGGGGGCGCCGGTGACGGTGACGGCCCACATGTGGGTGAGGAACGCGTCGAGGGCGTCGAACTCGGGCCGCAGACGGCCCTCGATGTGGTCGACGGTGTGGATCAGCCGGGAGTACATCTCGATCTGGCGGCGGCCGATCACCCGGACGCTGCCGGGCACGCAGATCCGCGACTTGTCGTTGCGGTCCACGTCCGTGCACATGGTCAGCTCCGACTCCTCCTTCACGCTGGACAGGAGCGTGCGGATCGCCTCGGCGTCCTCGACGGGGTTGGCCCCGCGGGCGATGGTGCCGGAGATCGGGCAGGTCTCGACGCGCTCGCCGGTCACCCGGACGTACATCTCGGGCGAGGCGCCGACCAGGTGCTCGCCGTCGCCGAGGTTGAGCAGGAACTCGTACGGCGCGGGGTTCTCGGTGCGCAGCGAGCGGTAGAAGGCGGACGGGTCGGCGCAGGCGCCGTGGAAGACCTGACCGGGGACGACCTCGAACAGGTCGCCGCGCTGGAACTTCTCCTTGGCCTTGGCGACGACCTCGGCGTAGGTCCCCCGGACCGGGTTCGGCGGGATCTCGCGGGGCGCGACCAGGGGGATCGTCTCGCCGGCGCGCTCCAGCCCGCTGGTGGAGACGCCGTCCACCGTGAACTCGTAGCAGTGCTCCACGCTGGTCTCGCGGACCCGGTCGATCACGACGAGCCGGTCGGGCAGGTGCAGCACCAGGTCGCGCTGGTCGCCGGGGCGGGTCAGGCGGTAGCGGATGGGCTCGAACTGGAAGGCCAGGTCGTAGCCGAAGGCGCCGTACAGGCCGAGGTGCGGGTCGTCGGAGCGGAAGGCCGCGATGATCTCGCGGATGGCGGTGAAGACGGTGGGCCTGCGGCTGCGCATCTCCTCGGGCAGCAGGTCCTCGGACTCGGGGACGTGCACCTCGACGTAGCCGTGGCCCGGCTCGGCCACCGGCTTGCCGGCCGCCAGCAGGCAGGAGGCGACGACGGGCAGCACGACCTGGCCGCGCTCGTTGAGCGCGCGGGCGGAGATGCGCCGCCCCCGCGCCACGATCTCCAGGCAGGGATCGACGTAGCCGAACGCCCACCTGCTGTAACGGCCCGGGTAGTCCATGCCGGACGAGAAGGCCCCGCCGCGCCGCTCCCCCAGCGACGTGACGATCTCCTCCAGCGCCTCCTCGGGCACCTCACGCACCCGGCGCTCGACCGCGATGCCGCCGGCCGTGGTATATCCGCTGATCTCCACTGTCCACGCCCCTTTTTTCGTATGCCCCCGGGGCGGACATACAGAAGGCCGCCACTCACGGGGCGGCCGGTCTATTCGACGCGAATGCGAAAACGCCGCCTGTCAGCGGCGCCACCACTGGGAGGGTGCATGAGTTCGCATGCGTCAAGGGTAGCGGCGGGAACCGCGATCATGCAACGCGGCACGACTGGAACGGCGAATAGCGGATAGATATTCTGTTACTGCTCGGGAAACCTCACTCTCGGCGCGGGGCCGTCGGCCCGAGGCCGGGGAAGGAGGGGCCATGGTCCGCGTGCCGGTGCACCGCCGCCGCCCGGGAGAGCCGGGCGGTCGGAGAGGTGCGAGCGGAGGTCCGAGCGGGCCGCAGGGCCACCGGGTCCGGGTCCGCCGCGACGTGCCCGTGCCGATGCCGGACGGCGTGACCCTCCTGGCCGATCACTACGCGCCGGTCGGCGCCGACCGGCCGCCGACGATCCTGATCCGCACGCCGTACGGCAGGGGCGGGGTGGTCGGCTGGATGTACGGCTGGACCTTCGCCCGGCACGGGTTCCAGGTGCTGCTGCAGAGCTGCCGGGGCGGCTTCGGCTCCGGCGGACGGCTCGATCCCCTGGTCCACGAGCAGGAGGACGGCCTGGCGACGGTCGAGTGGATGCGGGCGCAGGCGTGGTACGGCGGCAGCTTCGCCATGCACGGACCCTCCTACCTCGGCTACACGCAGTGGGCGATCGCCGCGGAGACCCCCGACCTGCGGGCGATGGCCGTCCAGGTGACCGCCTCGTGCTTCCGGGACGCGGCGTACGTCGGAGGGTCGTTCGCGCTGGAGTCGACGCTGATCTGGACGACACTCACCGCGCATCTGGAGGGCAGGCTGGGCGGCGTCGCCGCGATCACCGCGCCCCGGCGCACACGGCGGGCCGTGCTGTCGGGCCGCCCGCTGCCCGAGCTCGACCTGCTGTCGGCGGGCAGGCCGCTGCCGTTCTTCCGCGAACTGCTGGCCCACCACGGCGAGACCCTCTGCACGTACTGGGACAAGGTGGACTTCTCCACGTCGGTGGGGCAGGTCGGCGCCGAGATCACGATGACCGGCGGCTGGTACGACGTGTTCCTGCCCTGGCAGCTCAAGGACTACGCGGCGCTTCGGGCGGCCGGGCGGCGGCCCTACCTGACCATCGGGCCGTGGTATCACGCCGACATCCGCCACGGCCGGGCCGCCAACGCCGACGCCCTGGCCTGGTTCCGCGCCCACCTGCTCGGCGACCCGTCGGGGCTGCGCCCCTCCCCCGTCCGGCTGTACGTCACCGGCGCCGGCGAATGGCGGGACGAATCCGACTGGCCGCCGCCGGGCATGCGGCGCGAGCGCTGGCACCTGCAGCCGGGGTTCGCCCTGTCGCGGGACAACCCGGCGGGCGGCGAGCCGGACCGCTACCGCTACGACCCCGCGCATCCCACTCCGGTGGTCGGCGGCCCGGTGCTGATCGGCAACTCCGAGCCGAGGGACAACCGGCGCCTGGAGGCCCGGCGTGACGTGCTCGTCTACACCTCGGACGCGCTCGACCGGGACACCGACATGATCGGCCCGGTGAGCGCCGAGCTGTTCGTCCGCACCGGCAGGGAGCACACCGACTTCGTCGTACGGGTCTGCGACGTGCATCCCGACGGCACGTCGATGAACGTCTGCGAGGGCGTGCGCCGCTTGACCCCCGCCGACCGCGGCGACGAGGACGGCGTGCGCCGGGTGGAGATCGACCTGTGGCCGATGGGCCACCGGTTCCGCCGCGGCCACCGCATCCGGGTGCAGGTGGCGAGCGGGGCCTATCCGCGCATCGCACGCAATCCGGGCACCGGCGCGCCGCTGACGGCGGGCACCCCGATGGTCGCCTCCGACCAGGAGATCCTGCACGACCCCCGCCATCCCTCGGCCGTGATCCTCCCCGCGCTGCCCTGAGCCGGCCCGCGACCGTTCACCGGCGGGCGTTGCTACCCTCGCGATCGTGGCGATCAAGAACTCCCACTGCTCCTTCTGCGGAGCGGCCTACCCGCCCGGCCTGCCCTGGCCGAGGACCTGTCAGGAGTGCGGCAACACCGGCTATCTCAACCCCCTGCCGGTCGCGGTCATGGTGCTTCCGGTGGACGACGGCCTTCTCGTGGTGCGCCGGGACGTCGAGCCGCACCGCGGCCTGCTCGCCCTTCCCGGCGGCTTCGTCGACATCGGCGAGTCCTGGCAGCAGGCCGCCGTGAGGGAGCTCCGCGAGGAGACGGGCGTCGTCGCCGACGCGGCCGGCGTGCGGCTGTTCGACGCGGTCAGCGCGCCCGACGGCACCGTGCTGATCTTCGGCCTCGGGCCGCGGACGACCGCGGACGCCCTCCCGCCGGTCGCGCGCACCGCCGAGACCAGCGAGTGGCTGGTGATCGACGGCCCTCAGGAGCTGGCGTTCCCGCTGCACACGCAGGTCGTGGCCCGCTTCTTCGAAGGGAATCCCACCGCAGCGGCCCGGACTCGGTGACATGGGCCGACGGCCGGGTCCCGCGGCCGGTCGCGTCGGCCCATCGTTCGATGTCTTGCCATGTCGAACAATCCGGCGGGAGACTGGTTCGAGCATCCGGGCGAAGACGTGGTCTTCGTCGGCGGCGCCTTGCGCATCGAGTTCCGCGCCTGGCGGGCCGTGCGACTGAACGAGGGCGATGCGATCTGGTACAAGGGCACGCAGGCCCACCGCTGGAGCTATCCCTCCGATCAACCCACCCGGCTGGTCCTCGTGACGGCCCAGCACGGCCGGGATCACTGAGGCGCACGCAGGACGGCCGTCGCGCCGGAGCTCCTCCGACTCTCTTGCAGGTCATCTCGGGTCCGGCGGGGAGACCTCGCGGATTGCGTGGCGACGGCGGACGGAGAGCTGCGGAGCTTTCAGGCTTCGTGGACGCGGCCGGCCTCGACGACGACGCGGCGGGTGGTGTGAACGGCCTTCAGCATGCGCCGGTCGTGGGTGACGAGCAACAGGGTCCCCGTGTACGAGTCGAGCGCGGACTCCAGCTGTTCGATCGCCGGAATGTCGAGATGGTTGGTGGGCTCGTCCAGGACGAGCAGGTTGACCCCTCGGGCCTGCAGGAGGGCGAGGGCCGCTCTCGTGCGCTCACCCGGCGAGAGCGTGGCCGCCGGGCGGAGCACGTGGTCGGCGCGCAGGCCGAACTTGGCGAGCACCGTGCGGACGTCGGCGGGCGGCAGGTCGACGAGCGCGCCGAACGCGTCGAGCAGGGGCTCGTCGCCTTCGAACAGGGCGCGGGCCTGGTCGACCTCGCCGACGACCACACCGGAACCGAGCGCCGCCGTCCCCTCGTCGAGGGGCATCCGGCCGAGCAGCACGCCGAGCAGGGTGCTCTTGCCCGAGCCGTTCGCGCCGGTGATCGCGACCCGGTCCGCCCAGTCGATCTGCAGGTCGACGGGCCCGAGCGTGAAGGCGCCGCGTCGCGCGAGCGCGCCGCGCAGCGTCGCGACCACGGCCCCGGAGCGGGGTGCGGCGGCGATCTCCATCCGCAGTTCCCACTCCTTGCGCGGCTCCTCGACGACCTCCAGCCGCTCGATCATCCGCTCGGTCTGCCGGGCCTTGGCCGCCTGCTTCTCCGTCGCCTCGGTACGGAACTTCCGCCCGATCTTGTCGCCGTCGGTGGCCTTGCGGCGCGCGTTCTTCACGCCCTTCTCCATCCAGGCGCGCTGGGCCCGGGCGCGGGCTTCCAAGGACGCCCTGGTGTCGGCGTACTCCTCGTACTGCTCGCGCGCGTGCCTGCGGGCGACCTCGCGCTCCTCCAGGTAGGCGTCGTAACCGCCGCCGTACGCGCGGACCTGCCGCTGGGCCAGGTCGAGTTCGACCACCCTGTTCACCGTGCGGGCGAGGAACTCGCGGTCGTGACTGACGACCACGGTCCCGGCGCGCAGCCCCGTCACGAAGCGTTCGAGCCGGTCCAGGCCGTCGAGGTCGAGGTCGTTGGTGGGCTCGTCGAGCAGGAACACGTCGTAGCGGCTGAGCAGCAGCGAGGCCAGCCCCACCCGGGCCGCCTGGCCGCCGGACAGGGAGGTCATCTCCTGCTCCAGGCCGACCGTGAGCCCGAGATCGGCGACCACCTCAGCGGTCCGCTCCTCCAGGTCGGCGCCGCCGAGGGCGAGCCAGCGATCGAGAGCCTCGGCGTACGCGTCGCCGGGATCGCCGCTCACGAGCGCCTCGGTGGCCGCGTCGAGGGCCCGCTGTGCGGCGGCGACCCCGGTCCGGCGGGCGAGGAAGGCGGCGACGCTCTCACCGGGCCGCCGTTCGGGCTCCTGCGGCAGATGGCCGACGTTGGCGGCGGGCGGGCTGAGCCGCACGCTGCCGTGCTCGGGGGCGTCGAGGCCGGCCAGCAGGCGCAGCAGCGTCGACTTGCCCGCGCCGTTGACCCCCACCAGGCCCACGACGTCCCCGGGGGCGACGACCAGATCGAGATCCGCGAACAGGACACGGTCGCCGTGCCCGGCGGCGAGTTCCTTCGCGACAAGAGTGGCGCTCATCAGGACACCGACCCTACTGGGTCCCACGCCTATCCCGGCGTCGCCGTGGCGGCGGACAGTGGGTAGGTGACGCCGGTCAGCCGTTCGGACAGCCGCCAGAGGCGGGTGGCTGTGGCGGTGTCACGGATGGCGCGCTCGCGAGTACGGGGAGCCGGCTCACCACGCAGCTGCAGCACGCCGTCGGGAACGATGTCGCTGCCGCCGGGCAGGTCCGGCACGGTCGCCGCGTACAGGGACGTCTTCGCCCCTTCCGGGGGGGACGGAAGGCCAGGTGCACCAGCAGTCGCGTGACCGTCGCGTACAGCCGTCCCCTGCCGCTGTTGGCGCCGCCGGTGAGCACGTTCGTACGGGTGAGTCCGGGGGCGACGGCCATGTTGCGCAGCTTCTGCCCGGCGCTGCAGTTCCATCGCGAAGTAGAGGTTGGCCCGCTTGGACTGCACGTAGGCGAACGCCGTGCGGTAGCCGCGCTCGGCGTCGAGGTTCCCCAGGTCGAAGCGCGCGAAGCGCTGGCCTGCGCCTGCTCATCACCGCCGATCCGGTCGACGAGACGACCGCCGACCTGGCGGTACACATCACGCTGGCCGCCGCGCGCGCCGGAGCCCTGCGGGCCGCTTCGCGGCTGCCGGAGCAGACGACTCCCTAAAGTCCTCGGCTTCTGCAGCCCGACGACGCCCACGGCGGTGCGTGGCAAGGGGTTGCGTATGAGGCAAGTAGTCGGGTGCTGTTGCCGCCCGGCAGGCAGCCGGGCAGCCCAGGGGTCAGGTGCGGCGGGCGGCCCAGACGGTGCGCTCGGTGTGTACGCCGAGGTCGTCGCGATGCAGGATGCTGTGCGGGCTGTCGACGTCCAGAAGTTCGTCGAGGGCGGCGAGGTCCTCAGGGCTGAGCGCGGGTGCGGCGGCGGTGCGGATGCGTTGCAGGCTGCGGTAGGCGTAGCGGCCGATGGCCTTGCTGCGGTTGCCCTCGATGTCGACGGTGATGGAGCGCTCGTCCTCGACGGTGAATCCGGCGGCGGCCAGCATCGGCCCCCAGTCGGCGCCGCGGTGCGGGACGTGTTCAGCGTGGAAGCTGTCGGTCGCTCTGTGGGCGCGCTCCTCGAGTCCCGGTCGGCCTTCAGGGGCGTCGGCGGGCAGGAAGCGGGGGAAGCCGTCCAGTTCGACGACGGCGAACAGCCCGCCCGGCGCGAGAAGTTCGTGGACGCTACGCAGTGCGCGGTCGGGGTGGGCCATGTGGTGCATCGACGCGGAGGCCCACACCAGGTCCGGTGTGCCGAGGTCGGGCCAGTGGCTGGTGTCGAGGTCGGCCAGCACGGTGCGCACCCGGTCCGATACGCCGCGGGCGCATGCCTTCTCACGCAGGCGCTGCAGGTGGCCGGCCGAGGCGTCGACCGCGGTGACGTGTACCTCGGGGAAGCGTTCGAGGAGCGCGAAGGTGCCCGCGCCGGTGCCGCAGCCCAGGTCCACGATCTGGCGCGGCTCGGCCTTCAGCGGCAGCCAGGCGGTGATGGATGCGATGTGTTCGGCGAGGACCTCGGCGTCCAGGTCGAGGATCTCCGCCTGACCGCTGTCGTCGTGCTCCTGGTGGTGGCCGTGCGAGCCGCCGTGGTGGGGAGTGTGCTCGTGCGCTGGGGTCATGACATCACCGTAAGCACTCCATGCGCCTACCGCACCAATCCTTGCGAGATACGCAAACAGATGGCGTGATGTGCTGCCCGCCGCGCAAGACCGTCCCTCGCTGTGGCGGCGGAACTCCGGTACTCGCGAGGGTGCTACTCGCAGGGGCCCTGCGCACCGTCGCACTCGCCGGTCTCGCCTGTGTCGCGTCGGTGGCCGCGGCGGGCGTCGCGGTCGAAGATGCCCATGATCTCGCACGGGCCGCCCTCGGCCCCGATCGCGTGCGGCATCATGGTGGGGAACTCGGCGGCCTGGTTGGTCTCGATGCGGAACCGGCGGTGGCCGAGCATGAGGATCGCGGTGCCGGAGAGCACGACGAGCCATTCGCGGCCGGGGTGGGCGCGCATGCGGGCGGGATTGTCGGGCGGAGGTTCGGTCATGCGCTGACGCACGACGCTCATGCCGGGGTCGCCCTTGATGGGCCAGCGCATCAGGCCGTGGGCGCCGTCGATCATCGGGCTGATGACGACGTCGTCGGCGGCGTTCTCCACGAGCTGGTCGAGGGTGGTGTCCAGGGCGCGGGCGAGGGTGACGAGCTGGTCCAGGGCGAGGCGGCGCTGTCCGTTCTCGATCCGGCTCAGCGAGGACTGACTGAGGTGGGCGCGGGTGGCCAGTTCTTCCAGGGACCAGCCCTGTGCGACGCGCAGTGCGCGGATCCGTTTGCGTACGAGGCTGTCCAGCGCTCCATCTTCTTGCGTCATAGGCAACATGGTATGCCCTGCCTGCAAGGCGGGCTTAATGTCGAATACAGATGGTCCAGCCCCGGGGGCCAGGTACGACGAAAGGGCGCGACATGTCTGCCCAGACTTCCCGCTACGAGAGCGACACCCTGCCCGCCGAGACCGTGGACGTGGTAGTGATCGGCGGCGGTCCCGCGGGCCTGAACGGCGCGCTGATGCTCGCACGCTCGCGCCGGTCGGTCATCGTGATCGACAGCGGCACCCCGCGCAACGCGCCTGCCGCAGCGATGCACGGCTTCATCGTCCTGGACGGTACCCCGCCGCCCGAGATCCTCGAGCGCGGACGTCGGCAGGTTCGCGAATACGGCGGGCAGATCGTCTTCGGTGAAGTCGCCTCCGCCGAGCCCGCCGAACCGGTCGAGGGTGATCTGCGGTTCACCGTCACCCTCGCCGACGGCCGCAGCGTGACCGCGCGCCGCCTCCTGGTGGCCACCGGCCTGCGCGACGTACTGCCCGAGGTGCCAGGCCTGGCCGAGCACTGGGGCCGCAGCGTCGTGCACTGCCCCCACTGCCACGGATGGGAAGTGCGCGACGAGCCCATCGGCATCCTCGCCACCAGCTCCGCTTCCCTCCACCACGCACTGCTGTTCCGTCAGCTGACCGACGACCTCGTGTACTTCGCCAATGGCGCCGACCTGGACGAGGACACGCGCGCCCGGTTCGCCGCCCGCCACATCCGCATCGTCGAGACCGAAGTACAGGAAGTCGTCAGGAGGGACGGCGCCCTGGCCGGTCTGCGCCTGGTGGACGGCACCTTCGTCGCCCGGCGTGTGATCGCGGTGGCCACGCGGTTGCAGGCCCGCACCGAGGGCCTGGACGGGCTGAAGCTGCCGATGGAGGACCTGTCCGACAACATGGGCCGCCGCTTCGCCTCCGCGATGGCCGGCATCACCGACGTCCCCGGGGTGTGGGTGGCGGGCAACGCGACCGACCTGACCGCGCAGGTCGGTGCGTCCGCCGCGGCCGGCGCCCTGGCCGGATCCCACATCAACGCTCTGCTGGCCACCGCCGACACCGACACGGCCCTCGCCGCCGCCCGGGCCGCGAACACCCCCGCCTGACCCTCGGCCTGATCCGCGCGGACCACAGCCGGCGGTCCGCGCGACGAGCCCCCTGTTCCCCCCTCTTCGGCGACCGGCCCTGTCCCGGCGCTGATTCTGCATGCCCGTTTTGAAAGGAAATCATGAGTAGCAACCAGCCTCCCCGTGCGGCGGCCGCGCCAGTAGGTGGCGGAGGTACGCCGGACGCGCGTCAGCTGCGCGCGATCCTGATCGCCGTGTCGATCGCGCTGATGGCCGTCATCGCGTCGGTATCCGGCCTGAACGTCGCCCAGACCCACATGGCCGTCGAGTGGGGTGCCTCACAGACCACTGTCCTGTGGATCATCAATGTTTACACCCTTGCCCTGGCCGCCCTGCTGCTGCCTCTCGGTGCGATCGGTGACCGATTGGGCCGCAAGCCCATGCTGATCACCGGGCTGATCATCTTCGGTGCGGCCAGCGTCGTCGCCGGGCTCGCCCCGTCGGCCGCAGTGATGATCGGCGCCCGCGTGGCCGCTGGCGTCAGCGCTGCGATGATCATGCCCGTCACGCTGGCCGTCATCACCTCCACGTTCCCCGAGGAGGAACGGGGCAAGGCGATCGGTGTATGGACCGGCGTCGCCGGAGGCGGCGGCATCCTGGGCATGTTCCTCTCCGCGTTCCTCGTGGACGTCGCGGACTGGCGGTGGCTGTTCGTGCTGCCCGTGGTACTGGTCGCCGTCGCGCTGGCGATGACCCTGAAGTCGGTGCCCGACTCCCGCGAACGCTCCACCTATTCCTTCGACACCATCGGCGCATTGGTGTCCACGATCGCCGTGATCGGACTCATCTTCGTCCTGCAGGAAGGCCCCGAGCGCGGCTGGACCGACCCCGTCTCCCTGATCAGCCTGGCCGTCGGCGTCGTCGCCGCCATCGCCTTCGTGGCCTGGGAACTGCACCGCCGCGACGCATCCTTGCTGGACGTACGCCTCTTCCGTGAGCGCGGCCTGGCCGGCGGCTCCATCACGCTGCTCGTCGTCTTCGGTGTCCAGGCCGGTATCGCCGTTGTGCTCTTCCCGTTCTTCCAGGCCGTGCTGGGCTGGTCGGGCCTGCTGTCCACCGTGGCGATGATGCCCATGGCCATCATGATGATGATGATGTCCGGCCTGGCCCCCAAGGTGGCCGCCAAGATCGGCGCCCGCTCCACCATGACCTTGGGCATCGCCCTGTCCGCCCTCGGCCTGGCGTTGATGGCGCTGTTCGTCTCCGTCGACGGCGGCTACCTGTCCATCCTCGCCGGCATGCTCGCCATGGGCATCGGCATGGGCCTGTCGATGACGCCCTCCACCGAGGCCATCACCAGCTCCCTGCCCCGCGCCAAGCAGGGCGTCGCCTCGGCCCTCAACGACGTCAACCGCGAATTCGGCACCGCCCTGGGCGTCGCGATGCTCGGCGCACTCCTGGCCAACGGCTACCGCAGCGCCATCGACGACAAGCTTGGCGGCATCCCCCAGGGGGCCGCGGACACCGCACGCGAAGGAATCGCCAACGCCGTCGGGGTGGCCCCGAGCACTGGCAGCCATGCTCAGGACCTGATCCACACCGCGCAGCAGTCCTTCGTCGACGGCTGGCAGCAGGCCATGTGGGCAGGCGTCGCCGTCATGGGCGTGCTGCTCGTCTACGTCGCGCTTCGCGGGCCGAAGGGCTCAGACCTCGCCATCGCGGACGAGGCGGAGACCACGGAGACCGTCGCCGTCCGGTGACCGCGTGACAACTGGGCGGATCATCGGTCAGGCGTCAGGCATCGCGATACCGCGATGCCTGACGCCCCAGCTCAGCAGCGCACGTCGCAGACACACCAGCTCGGAGGTGTTGCGCCTCGCATTCGCGGTTCTTCTGGGGCCTGCGGCGGTTCCTGGTGTGCACGCCGATCGGGATGCCGATCACATGGGCGCCGGCCTACCCAAAGATCGACGAGCGGGAGGTGCCGGCCGCGATGCTGGACCGCGAACCATCCCTGGCCGAAGATCGGCCTGGTCTGCTCGTCATCGCGGACAAGGGCGTCGCCTCGAAGGAGTTCGAGACCGATCTCGCCTTACGGGGCGCCGAGTTACTCCGCCCGTCCTTCAAGCGGAAGAAGCGCCGAAAAGGCGAGTCGCTACTCGACCACCGACCACATCGGAACTACTCGTCTAGAGGTCCTCGGCGAGCGAGAGCAGGCGGGTGACGGTGTTCCAGTTGCGCATGGTGGCCGGGCCGGTCGAGTGCGCCTCCAGGAGAGGCGGCAGCTTGGGACGCCGCAGCCCGTCGGGGAAGTAGACGTACAGCTCCCGCTCGCCTATCCGCATCTCCTCCGGGGCGTACGCCGCCGGATCGATGCTCGTCAGCCCCTCCCGGTCCGGCGGCCGGGACAGGAAGACCACGGCGAACCGAGCGGGGTCCCGGACCTCCAGGGGGTTGCGCTCCACCACCCCCCGAAGCTGCTCAGCCGTACGGACGATCACCGCGACGGACAGGCCGCACTCCTCTCGGAGCCCGCGCTCGATCGCGGCGGCGATCGGCTCGGCGTCCCCGTCGGCGGTGAACAGGGCGTTCCCGCTGCGCAGGTGCGTGCGCGCGTTCCCGTACCCGAGTCGTTCCAGCAGTGCCCTGAGGTCGGCCATCGCCAGCGTGGTGGCGGGGTTGACGTTGATGCCGCGCAGCAGCGCCACGTACCGCATCGCATCGCCTCCTTCCGGCGGGACACTACCGGCCGTTCCTGTCAGAAAGCGTCAGGTATCCGGCCTGCATGCATTGCCGCCATGTCGGCCGCCGATCGTCGCTGGGCGCGCCAACACGACCGTTCGGCGATCGGTGATCTCGCTGTGACCTGTGGGTCCTTACGCTGCCGCCGAGCAACCGTCCCGCTGGTCCGCGCGACGGCCCGTCACGCGGATCTGCCGGGCGCGCCTGGTCCGTGTCCGATTGGAGAACGTGTGACGTCCCCCCGCGCCGACGGCGGTCGAAACCCCGACCGGAGCCCGCTGAACTGGCTGCTCCTGATACCGATCGTGGTCCCGCTGATCCCACCCCTGTTCAACGCCGACGAACCGCGGCTGTTCGGCATCCCGATGTTCTACTGGCTGCAACTCGCCTTCATCATCCTCGGTGTGACCTCCACCACCCTCGTCTACCGCGCGACGAGGAGGAGCCGGTGAAGACCACCGAGATCGTCATCTTCACGCTCCTGTTCCTGGTGGTCAGCGGCATGGGCTTCCTCGCCGCCCGCTGGCGCCGCCCCGGCGACCTCGCCACGCTGGACGAGTGGGGTCTCGGCGGGCGCAGCTTCGGCAGCTGGATCACCTGGTTCCTGATCGGCGGCGACCTCTACACGGCCTACACGTTCGTGGCCGTGCCCGCCCTGATCTTCGGTGCGGGCGCCATGGGCTTCTACGCCGTGCCGTACACGGTGGTCGTCTACCCGATGGTGATGCTCGTGCTGGTCCGGCTGTGGTCGGTCTCGCACGTGCACAACCTCGTCACGCCGGCCGACTTCGTCCGCGTGCGCTTCGGCTCCCCCACGCTGGCGCTGCTGGTGGCCATCACCGGCATCGTGGCGACCATGCCGTACATCGCGCTGCAGCTCGTCGGCATCGAGGCGGTGCTGAAGACGATGGGGCTGACGGGCGACCTGCCGCTGATCATCGCGTTCGCGATCCTCGCGGCCTACACCTACCAGTCCGGGCTGCGCGCCCCCGCGTTGATCGCGTTCGTCAAGGACTCGCTGATCTACCTGGTGATCCTGGTCGCGATCATCTACATCCCGGCCAAGCTCGGCGGCTGGACGTCGATCTTCGACGCCGCCAAGGCCAAGTTCGACGCGACCCCGAACCCGGGCGACGGCTACACGCTGAACGCCAACAACCAGCTCCAGTACGTCACGCTCGCGTTCGGCTCGGCGCTGGCGCTGTTCCTCTACCCGCACAGCGTCACCGGCATCCTGGCCTCGCGCAACCGCAACGTCATCAAGCGGAACATGTCGGCCCTGCCGGCCTACAGCCTGCTGCTCGGCCTGATCGCCCTGCTCGGCTACATGGCGATCGCGGCGGGGGTCAAGCCGATCGGCAAGGACAACAACACGATCGTTCCGCAGCTGTTCGACAACGTGTTCCCCGACTGGTTCGCCGGGGTCGCCTTCGCCGCCGTCGGCATCGGCGCGCTCGTGCCCGCCGCGATCATGTCGATCGCCGCCGCCAACCTGTTCTCCCGCAACGTCTACAAGGAGTACATCAACCGGAACGCCACCGCCGCCCAGGAGGCCACGGTCAGCAAGATCGCGTCGCTGGTCGTGAAGATCGGCGCGGTGCTGTGCATCCTGCTCATCGAACCGCAGTTCTCGATCGACCTGCAGCTCATCGGCGGCGTGATCATCCTGCAGACGCTCCCGTCGGTGGGCCTCGGCCTCTACACCCGGTGGTTCCACCGGGGCGGCCTGATCGCGGGCTGGGCCGCCGGCATGGCGGCCGGGATGCTGCTGCTGTACAACATCGCCAACCCGGCCACCAACCACGCCCACTTCGGCGGCTCGGCCTTCCCGCTGTCGCAGCTCGGGTTCGACACCAAGATCACGCTGTACGCCGGGTTCCTCGCGCTGATCGTCAACCTGATCGTCGCCGTGCTCGGGACCTTCGTGGCCCGCGCGCTCAAGAGCGCCGACGGACCGGACGGCACCCGGTCGGAGGACTACTTCGCCGACCAGGGCGACCCGCGCGTCCACGAACTGGAGACCGCGGCGCCCAGCGCCTGATCGGGCTCCGTACGGACTTGTGGCCGGCTTGACGCGGCGGCGCGCGCCGCATGGAGCCGGCCACAAGCATGCGGTGGGACAAAGAGGCATCACCTCGAACGACGAAGGAGCGAAGGATGCCTCTCAGCAACGACCTGATCGTCACCGGCGGCCACGTGATCGGCATGGACCCGGCGGTGCCGGACGGACCCGCCGACGTCGTCGTCCGCGACGGCGTGATCGTGTCGGTCGGCCCCGCCGCCGAGGCGGCGCCGGGGGCGGACGTCGTGGACGCCTCCGGCTGCGTGGTGATGCCGGGCCTGGTCGACACCCACCGCCACACCTGGCAGTCCGCGCTGCGCCACATCGGGCTGGACTGGAGCCTGATGGACTACCTCGGGGCCGCGTTTCTCCAGCTCGGGCCGAACTTCCGGCCCGAGGACGTCTACGCCGGCACCCTGCTCGGCGCGCTCGGCGCACTTGAGTCCGGGATCACCACGCTCGTCGACTGGTCCCACATCCAGAACACGCCGGGCCACAGCGACGCCGCCGTGGCCGGGCTGCGCGACAGCGGGATCCGGGGGGTCTTCGCCTACGGCTGGCCCCAGGTCGACCCGCTCGCCTGGGTGGGCGACCACAGCGACGCGGAGCTTCCCGCCGACGTCCGCCGGGTCAGGGACGTGCTCCGCGACGACACCGCCCGCGTGACGATGGCCCTGGCGGCGCGCGGCCCCGAGATGTCGGCCCCGGCCGCCGCCCGGCGCGACCTGCTGCTCGCGCGTGAGCTCGGCCTGCGGGCCACCATGCACGTCGGCTCCGCCGACAAGGCGGGCAGCGTCGGATGGCTTCACGACGAGGGCCTGCTCGACGAGACGATCACGCTGGTGCACGCGAGCGCGACCGGCGACGACGAACTGAAGGCCGCCGCCGACGCGGGCGCGACCGCGAGCGTCTCCCCGTTCATCGAGATGACCATGCCAGGGCTCGGCACCCCCGCGACGGGCCGGCTCCTGCGGGCGGGCCTCGTCACCGGCCTCAGCACCGACACCGAGGTCGCCACCTCCGGAGACATGTTCACGCAGATGCGGGCGGCCCTGGCGCACCACAGGTTCACGCAGGACCCGGCGCCGCTGACCGCCGCCGATCTGCTGCGGATGGTCACCGCCGACGGCGCCGCGGTGGCGGGGCTGTCCGCCGTCACCGGCAGCCTCACGCCCGGCAAGCGGGCCGACCTGATCGTGGTCGAGGCCGGCACCCCCGCCATGGCGCCGATGCTCGACCCGCGCGCCGCCGTCGTCCTCGCCGGCCACCCCGGGCTGGTCCGCACGGTCGTCTGCGACGGCGTGGTCGTCAAGCGCGACGGCGTGCTCACCGGGCCGGTCGGGCGGGCCATGGACGCCGCGGCGGAGAGCCTCGCCCACCTCCGCGACGCCGTGCCCGCGGTGCTCTGCGCCTGAGAATGCGGTGCTCTGCGCCTGACAGCGCGGTGCTCTGCGCCTGACAGCGCGGTGATCGCCGTCTGGGGGCTCAGTAACGGCCCATGATCGTGGCACAATCCCGGCATGGCGGTCATGTTCCGGGTGCTCGGCCCGGTCGAGGCGTACGTCGACGGCGTTCCCGTCGACCTCGGCGGGCCGCGGCCCCGGCTGCTGGTGGCCCGCCTGCTGATCGCCAGGGGCGCGACCGTGTCGGTGGACGCGATCCTCGACGACCTGTACGACGGCACGCCCCCGCCGCGCGCCCAGAGCACGCTGCACAGCTACATCTCCAATCTGCGCCGGGTGCTCGAACCCGGCCGCGCTCCGCGCACGCCCTCGTCCGTGCTCCTCAGCCGCCCTCCCGGGTACGCGCTCGGGCCGCACGAGGTGGACGCCGACGAGTTCGTCCGCCTGGCCCAGGCCGGCGAGCCGGAACGCGCGCTCGCCCTGTGGCGCGGCATGCCGTACGAGGAGTTCGGCGACGTGCCCTGGCTCAGGCCGGAGATCGAGCGGCTCGCCGAGGCGCATCTGGTGACGCGGGAGCGTCTCCTGGCCGGGCGGGTGGGCGACCCCCACGTGGTGGGCGAGCTGGAGGCCCTGGTGGCCGCGTACCCCCTGCGCGAGGGGCTGTGGGAGCTGCTCGCCCGCACGCTCTACGCCCTCGGGCGGCAGGCGGACGCCCTGGAGGCGCTGCGCGCGGCCCGGGTCCACCTGGCCGAGGAGCTCGGCCTCGACCCCGGCCCGGCGCTGCGGCGCCTGGAGGAGGCGATCCTCGCCCAGGACCCGGCCCTCGACGGCCCCGCCCCCGTACGGCAGGGCCGGCCGGCGCCGACCCAAGCGGCACGGGCCGAGGCGGCACAGGCCGAGGCGGCGCGGGCGGACCGGCCGGAGCGGCGCGCCGTCGGCCGGGGGACGCAGTTCGACCGACTCGACGAGCTGGCGCGGAACGTGACCCAGGCGGCCCGGGGAGTGGCGCAGCGCGGGCCGGGAGTGGCGGTGATCTCCGGTGAGCCGGGGATCGGCAAGACGTGGCTGGCGGAGGCGTTCGCGGAGCGGCGGGCCGCCGAGGGCTGGCTGGTCGCCTGGGGCAGGTGTCACGAGACCTCCGGCGCGCCCGCGCTGTGGCCCTGGCAGCAGGTCGTGCGGGATCTCGCGGTCCGGGTTCCCCCGTCCCCCGCGCAGGCCGCCGCCCTGCGGGTGCTGCTCGGCGACGCCGCCCGGGACGACGACCCCGCCGCGGGGGCCGGACGGCCGGCCGAGGCGAGCGAGGCCCGGTTCCGGCTGCACCAGGCGACCGCGGCGTACCTGGAGGCGGCCGCGGCCGACCGGCCGCTGCTCGTGGTCGTCGACGATCTCCAGTGGGCAGACACGGCGTCGCTGGGCCTGCTGTCCGACCTCGCGTCGCTGCTGCGCGGCGCGGTCGCCGTCGTGATCACCGTGCGGTCCGGCGAGGGCCCGGCCGCGGTGCACGACACGCTCGGCCTGCTCGGGCGGCACGACGCCCTCCGCCTGCCGCTGGCCGGGCTCGACCCCGCCGCGGTCGCCGAGCTGTCGGGGCTGCGCGACGCGGCGAGCGTGGCGGCGCTCGCCGAGCGCACCCGGGGCAATCCCCTGTTCATCCGCGAGACCCTCCGGCTGGCCGAGGACCAGGGCCTCGACAGGGCGCTCACCGGGGTGCCCGAGGGCCTGGCCGACGTCCTGCGCCGCCGCCTGCTCGACCTGCCCGCCCGGCACCGCCCCGCCATCGACGCGGCGGCCGTGCTCGGCACCGGCGCGGACCGGCGGCTGCTGGCCGAGGTCGTCGCGGACGCCTCGGGCGCGGACGTGGACGAGGCGCTCGACGCCGCGACCGCCCTCCGCGTTCTCGGCGAGGACCTGCGCTTCACCCACGACCTCGTCCGGGAGACGGTCTACACCGACATCCCGCCGCGCCGCCGGGCCGGGCTGCACCTGGCCGCGCTCCGGGCGCTCGAACTGCGGCCGGGTGCCGACCTCGCGGTCCTCGCCAGGCACGCGCTGGCCGCCGGGCCCGCCGCGGCGGCGGACGCGGTGCGCTGGGCCTCGGCCACCGCCGGGCAGGCGGCCGGACGGCACGCGTACGAGGACGCCGCGCAGTGGTGGCGCCGGGCGGTGGAGGCACACGGGACGCTGCCCGGCGCGGACCCACGCGAGCACGTCGAGCTTCTGCTGCGGCTGGTCCGCGCGCAGCTCGCCGCCGGTCACGGCTTCTCGGCCCGGCAGACCCGGGCGGAGGCGGTGCTCGCGGCCGACAGGTCGGGCGACCCGCTGCTCGCCGCGCGGGCGCTGACCAGCCTGGACGCCCCGGGGTTGTGGAAGTTCTACACCTACGGCGACATCGAGCTGCACACCGTGCGGCGCATCGAGGACGCCCTCACCGCGCTGCCGGAGGAGGATTCCGAACTGCGCTGCAGGCTGCTCGGCTGCCTGGGGATGGAACGTTACGACGGCTCGGCCGACCCCCGCTGCGACACGGCCACGGCCGAGGCGCTGGCGATGGCCCGCCGTCTGGTGGCCTCCGGGGAGGCCGGCCGGGAACTGCTGGCGGTCACCCTCAACGCGCGGTATCTGGGCGTGCAACTCCCCGAGCACATGGCGGAGCTCGACGCGATCGGCGAGGAGCTCACCGGGCTCGGGCTGCCCGGGTTCGAGCTGCTCGGCTACATGATCAGGGAACGGACCCGGACCGACCTGTTCGACGTGGCCGGCGCCGACCGGGCCGCCGAGCGGGCGGAGGTGCTGGTCGAGCGGCTCGACCTGCCCTGGCCCCGGTTCCAGCACCTGATCTGGACGGGGACCCGGCGCCTGCTCGACGGGGACTTCGAGGGCGCGGGCAACGCGTACGCCGCGGCGGCCGAGGCCGGTGAGCGGCTCAACCTGTGGCACACGAGCAGCACGCTCTCCTCGGCGCTGCTCACCCGGCACTTCGCGATGCGGGACTTCGGCGGCGCCGAGGAGCTGATGGCGCACTACTCCCCCTTCCCCGCCCACCAGCAGGTGATGGGCGTGCTCATCGGCGACTGGCGGGGCGACCGCACCCCGGCCGAGACGGCGCGCGAGCAGGGCTGGCACCGGCTGCCGCGCGACTTCGGCGAGCTGCCGGGGCTGTGCCTGCAGGGCGAGGCCCAGATCGTCGCGGGCGACCACGAGGCCTGCGCCCTGACCTATCGCAGGCTCCTGCCGTACGAGGACAGGATCGCCTTCGGGGCGGGGACGTTCTGCGCCGGACCGGTGGGCTACTACCTGGGGCGGATGGCCTACCTGGGCCGGGCGGCCGGACCGGAGACGGCGCGCGCGCATCTGGACACGGCCGCCGAGCGCTGCGCGGCGGCCGGGCTGACCTGGTGGGCCGGCAGGATCGCCCGCGAACGCGAGGCCGTACGCGGATGACAACCGGCCCGGAAGCGGGCCGCAAGTGGACGTTGAGTGGCGGTGAAGGGGGCGCGGCCATCGTGGGGCCATGACAACACCGACGCAGACCCGGCGCCGTCCGGGCGACCCCGCTCCCGACCTCGTCACGTTCCTCGTCTTCCACACCGGCCTGCGGCGCGAGTTCGGCAGGCTGGCCGAGGTCCTCGACCGCTGCGACCCCCGCGACGAGCGGCGCCGCGCGGTCGTCGACGAGCACCTCGCGCTGCTGCTGCGCGCCCTGCACCACCACCACACCGAGGAGGACGAGGCGATCTGGCCGCTGCTGCGCGGTCTCGTCCCCGAGGCCGGTGCGGTGCTGGACCGGCTGGAGGCCGACCACCAGGAGATGGACGTCGTCATCGGCAGGCTCTCCGGCGGCGGTGCGCCGGCCCGCGCGGTCGCGGCCGACCTCCGCATGCTCGACCGGCTGCTGAACACCCACCTCGATCTGGAGGAGTCCGAGGTCGTCCCGCTCATCCGGGAGCACGTCAGCGCGGCCTGGTGGGAGGAGTCGGGCAAGAAGGTCACCAAGAGCCACGGCCGCGACCTGCCGATGCTCGCCGCCTGGCTGCTCGACGTGGCCACCCCCGCCGACCGCGACCACATCTTCGGCTCCGCCCCGGCCATCCTGCGGATCCTCTACCGGCTCTCCTGGCGCCGCGCCTACGAGCGCCGGGTGTCCCAGGTGTATGGATGACAGGTGTACGGATGACGGGAGACAGGTGACCGGGCCGGCGGCCTCCGCCGCGACGGTGCGGAGGCCGCGCCCGGGGTCCCCGGGTCAGTCGCCCGGACGGCAGACGGCGCCGGCCGGAGGCAGCGTCAGGTCCGTGAGATACCGCGTGGCGTGCCCGATGACGCACCGGTTGCCGGACAGGTAGAGGACGTGGCCGGGGCCGTCGTACCGCACGGTGGCCGAGCCGGGGACCCGCTTGACCAGACTGTCGGTCAGCGTGAAGTCGCTCCAGGTGCCCGCGCCGAGCAGCGGCGGCAGGCCGCGGACCGGCAGGGGGCGGGACGGGTTCGCGACCGGCAGCGGCCACCCCGCGCAGGCGAGCTGGTCGAAGGCCGCGCCGCCGAGGTCCGGGGAGACCCTGCGCGCCTCGCGGCGCGCCCTGACGTACTCCTCCCACCCGTGGTAGCCCCGGTCGTCGCCGCAGGTCATGCCTAGCGCGAAGGGCGTCGTCCAGGCGCGGGCGTTGCCCAGCGCCGCGTCGGCGAAGCCCGAGCCGTCGCCGTGCCGGGCCTTGTCCACGGCCTCGGCGAACGCCAGCCATCGGGAGTCGCCGGGCCCGGGGTCGGGGGCGAACCCGAACCACCGCAGGTAGGAGCCGGTCAGCCTCCCCCGGCCGAACCGCTGCGAGGTGACCGGGAGCGGCGACCTGTCGGCCCGCGCGGTGAGGTCGCGCCAGACCTTCCCGGCGTCCTCGCCGTGCAGGGCGCAGGCGGCGGTCCGCGCGCACCAGGCGGTGAAGCGGCCGAATATCCGCTGCAGGTCCCGGTAGCCCAGCAGGCTCTGGTTCGTCCAGCCTGCGGTCTGGTCGACCACGCCGTCCAGGTACATGGCGCGGACGCGTTCCGGGAACAGCCGGAGATAGGCCTCGGCCGGCACCCCTCCGGCGGACTCGGTCATGAAGCTGAGCCGCGGCTCTCCCAGGGCCGCGCGGATCGCCTCCGTGTCGCGGGCCACCGACACCGAGTCGAGCCTGCCGTACAGTCCGCTGCGGTCCTCGGCCCGGCATTCGCGGACGGCCGCGGCGATCGCCCGGGCCTGGGCGTCGTACTCGGCCCGGTCGCGGGGCTCGGTCAGGGCCGGCACCGCCGGCTGCCCGCAGGACCCGGGCAGCTTGGCGGCGAGCCCGGTGTTGCGCGGATCGAAGGAGACGAGGTCGAAGCGCTTCCTGATCCCGGCGAGGTCGCCCGCCGCCCGCTTGACGTCCTCGATCCCGCTGTTGCCGGGGCCGCCGGGGATGTGCAGCACGCTGCCGATCCGGTGTGCGGAGTCCGTGGCGGGCAGCCGCGCGACGCGCAGGGTCGTCGTCCGCCCGTCCGGGTGCGCCCAGTCGAGCGGCACGTCGATCGTGCCGCACCGCGTTCCCGCCGGGAACCCGTCTCCGGCGCAGGCCGTCCACTCGATCACCGGCCGGTACTCCTCGGCCCGATCCTTTGCGGCCTGATCCTTTGCGGGCCGGTGCTCCGCGGCCTGGGCCTGCGCCGGGACGAGCCCGGCCGTCATCGCCGCCGCCGCGAGCCCGGCGGCCGCGAGTCGTGTTCTGCCACGCATGTGTCGTGCCCTCCTTCGCGTTGTGCCGCTTCTTCTCACGCTCGCCGGGAAGCGGGCCGGGCGAAATCCGAAGGGCCCCCCGATCGGGCGTAGGGATTTCCCCCCGTAGTCAGGAAGGCGTGCCGGAACGGCGGCCTGTGATCACCGTGCGCCTGCGCGACGGGGACCACGCCCGCCCGAGCGGACGGGTATCCGCGCTGCGGCTACCGCCCGGCGGACGGCCCCACGAGGAAACGTGTGATCGCGTCGTCGATGAGCGCCTCGCCCTGAGGCATCGTGATCCGCCGGGACGTGACGAGCGCCGAAATGCCCTGAACGGTCGCGGCCAGCAGCAGCGTCAGCCGGCCGACATCGCCCGTGTCATACGCGCCCGCTCCGGCACCCGCGCTCATGATGCCGGTCATGGTGGCGAACAGGCGCTCCGCGGCGCTTCGGACCGCCTCCGACGGGGCGTCCACCTTCGCCGCGAACATGAGATCGAGCAGCGCCGGCTCCCTCACGGCGAACCGCACGTACGCCGAGGCCGCCGCACGGAGGGCGCGCGCATAGTCGTCGGGCTCGCTCGCAGCCGCCTCGCGAATCTCGTCGCCGAGCCGGACGAAGCCCCGTTCCGCCAAGGCGTCGAGAAGCGCGCTCCGATCGATGAAATGACTGCGGGGGGCGCCATGGCTGACGCCCGCCTCACGCGCCAGTTCCCGGAGGGACAGGGCGTCGATCCCACGCTCGCGAAGCACCGCCTCCGCCCGGTCGAGCAGCACGGCACGGAGATTGCCATGGTGGAAAGGCCGAGCGGTCACGATCACATCGTACTGAAAGTAGACGTTGACTAGATACTAGACAGTGTCTAGTCTGCGGATGCGGCTCGCGCTCCGGCGACGCAGCCCAGCGATCACATAGAGGAAAGAGACCGTGAGATGAGCGAGCAGAACATCGCATTGTGGCTGCCGAAGCGAGGCGCGCGCTTCGAGGTGGGGCCCGCCCCTTACACGCCTCCGGCGGCGAACGAGGTCGTCGTCCGAGTGCGGGCGGTCGCCGTGAACTTCATCGACGGCATACCGGGCTTCCTGTATCGCGTGGTCCTGCCCTGGCTGACCTTCCCGGCCGTGGTGGGCTCGGATGTCGCCGGCGAGGTCGTCGAGGTCGGCGCAGGCGTCACGCGGCTGCGACCGGGCGATCGCGTTCTCGGGCACGCGTTCGGCGTCGAGAAGTCGCAGAACCGCGCGGCGGAGGGCGCCTTCCAGCACTACGTCGTGCTCATGCAGCACATGGTCTCCCCGATTCCCGGCTCGCTGTCCTTCGAGCGGGCCGCCGTGCTGCCCCTGGCGCTTTCGACCGCGGCGACCGGCATGTTCCAGCAGGACCACCTCGGGCTGGCGATGCCCGGCTCCGACCCCGTCGAGCGGTCGGAGACGGTGCTCGTGTGGGGCGGTTCGACGAGCGTCGGGAGCAACGCGATCCAGCTCGCCCGCAACGCCGGCTACCGCGTGGTGGTGACCGCCTCACCGCGTAATTTCGACTACGTACGGTCTCTGGGCGCGGCCGAGGTGGTCGACCGCAGCAGCCCCGCCGCGGTCGACGAGATCGTGGACCGGATCGGCGACAGCCCGCTCGCCGGCACGCTCGCCATCGGATCCGGGTCACTCGCGCCGGCGGTCGCGATCGCGTCCCGCACCACGGGCGGCAGGCGCGTCGCGTCGGCGCAGCCCGGATGGCTCGTACGCCTGCGGTCCTCGCGGGCACGGCGACTCGGGGTGCGGGTGAGCGGGATCTGGGGCGGCACCCTGAAGGACAACGAGGTCGGACCGGCGATCTACGCCGGCTTCCTCCCGGCCGCGCTCGCCACCGGCGCCTACCGGGCCGCGCCGGACGCGACCGTCGTCGGCCACGGACTCGCCCGCATCCCCGACGCGCTGCGGCGGCTCCGAGGCGGCATCTCGGCGACCAAGCTCGTCGTCACCGTCTGAGCGCGCCGCCGGCGCGGGCGTGGCGGGGTCCGCCGTGCCCGGCCCTGGGCCGGATCAGGCCGCCGAGTGGATCGGCGAGCGCGGATCTATGCCGGCGTGGGAACGGTCCCTATGCTCTCCTGGAAATGGTGCGTTTATGGGTTCTCGGCCAGTTCCGGGCCGAAGTGGGCGGGCGTCCTGTCGATCTGGGGCCGCCGCTGCAGCGGGCGGTGCTGGCGCGGCTGGTCTGCGCCGGCGGGCATGTGGTGTCGACCGACCGGTTCATCGACGACCTGTGGCAGGGCCAGCCCCCGCCGAAGGCGCTGGGCGCGCTGCAGGTCTACGTCTCCAACCTGCGCCGTCTCCTCGAACCCGGCCGCGCGCCGCGGACCCCGGCGAAGGTCCTGGTGACCGCTCCACCCGGATACGCGCTGCACCTCGACGCCGAGTCCGTCGACGCGTGGCGCCTCCCCACGCTCGTGAACACCGCGTCGGCCCTCCTCGCCGAGGGAGATCCGGCGGGGGCACTGCGGGTGGTCGACGAGGCCCTGGCGCTGTGGAGGGGGGCCGCCTTCGCCGAGTTCGGCGACGAGGACTGGGCGGTGCCGGAGGCGGCGCGGCTGGAGGAGCTGCGGGTCCTGGCGGCCGAGTATCGCGCGGAGGCGAAGCTCGCGCTCGGCCGGCATGCCGAGGTGGTGCCGGAGCTGGAGCGGCACGTCGCCGACCACCCGCTGCGTGAGGACGCCGTACGGCTCCTGGCCCTCGCCTACTACCGCTCCGGACGGCAGGCCGACGCCCTGGCGGCGCTGCGCAGGACTCGGGCCAGGCTCGCCGAAGAGCTGGGCATGGACCCGGGACCCGCCCTGCGGGCGCTCGAAGCCGGCATCCTCGCGCACAGCGAGGCCCTCGACGCGCCGAAGACCGTCACCGCGCCCGCATCTCCGGCCCTGCCACCCGCCGCACAGGCAGCGGCCGCGCAGTCACCGCGTGCTCCGTCACCGGTCGCGCCGCCGCCCCGGATGATCGGCCGTACGGCGGAGCTCGCCCGCCTGGTCTCCGCCGCGGAGCAGGCCGGGCGCGGGTTCCGCGTGGCCTGGGTCGGCGGGGATCCCGGCGCGGGCAAGAGCACGCTGGCCGACGCCCTGCTGCGCCGTCTCGGCGACGAGGGCTGGCGGGTCGCGGTCGGCCGGTGCCCCGAGACCCTCGGCGGAGTGCCTCCCGCGTGGGCGTGGACCGAGGTTCTGCGCACCCTGTTTGCCGCCCATCCCCCGGATCCCGCGACGGAGGCGCGGCTCGCGCCCCTGTTGAAGGAGGACTCCCCCGGTGCCGGTCAGTTCCGGCTGGCCCAGGCGGTGGGCGACTACCTGGAGAGCGTGCCGGGACCGCTGCTGCTCGTGCTGGAGGACGTGCACCGCGCCGACGACACGACCCTCGAGTTGCTGCGCCACCTGGGGGCCAGGCTGGCGGACACCGCGATCCTGGTGGTCCTGACCCACCGGCCGTCCGAGGCGGGCGACGACCTGATGGCGACCGGAGCCGCCCTGGCCGTGCAGACGGCCGAGAACATGACCCTGCAGGGGCTCGGGGAGGACGACGTCCGGCGCCTGCTGGTGGAACGATCCGGCATGGAGGTGGACCCCGGCACCGTCCGGACGGTCGCCGAGCGCACCGGAGGCAATCCGCTGTTCGTGGCCGAGACCGCCCGGCTGCTGGCGACCGAGGGCGTGTCGGCGGCGCGCTCGCTGCCGCCCGGGGTCCGCGACCTCATCCGCAGGCGGATCGTCCGCCTCCCCGCGACGGCGCAGACGACCCTGCGCAACGCCGCCGTCATGGGCAGGGACGCCGACGTCGACGTGCTGGTCGCCGTCCAGGACGCCGTGGAGGAGACGGTGCTCGACGGCCTGGAGGCGGGGGTGCTCGCCGGGCTGCTCACCGAGCCGGCCCCCGGCAGGGTCCGGTTCACGCACGTCCTGGTCCGCGAGACCCTCTACGAGGACATCCCCCGGCTGCGCCGTACGCGGCTGCACGCGAGGGTGCTCGCCGCGCTGGAGCGGGTGCACCCGGGCGACGTCGGCGCGCTCGGCTACCACGCGCTCGCCGCCGCCACTCCGGCCACGGCGCGCGCGGCCGCGGAGTACGCACGCCGGGCGGCCGAGCAGGCGTCCGGCGTGTACGCCCACAGGGAGGCGGCGGCCCTGCTCGAAGGCGCACTCGATGCCCTGGATCTCGCGACCGAGCCCGCGGACAGTCTCCGGCTGGACCTGCTGTGCCGCCTGGTCTCCGCGCAGGCGAGCGCGGGTGACCTCGTACGGGCGGCGGCCACGCGCAAGCGTGCCCTGGCGATGACCCGGCGGCTCGGCGACCCCCTCGCCGTCGCCCGCGCCGCGGTCGCCAACGACGCGCCCATGATCTGGAAGAACGACCCCACCGCTGACCCGGACCTCGTGGACGCCATTCGCTCCTGCCTGCCGGTCGTGGCCGGCGAACCGCGCTGCCGGCTGCTCGCCGCCCTGGCCTACGAGATGGGCGGTCACGACGAAGAGGTCGTCGCGGTCGCGAGCGCCGAGGCCGTCGAGATCGCCCGCGGCCTCGGCGACCCTCGCCTGCTGTGCCTGGCGCTCAACGCGCGCTACTGGGCGACGTTCGTGCCGGGCCACCGCGACGAGCTGGAGGCGATCGGGCACGAGCTGCTGGAGATCTCCGCCCGGGACGGGCTGCTCGGCTACCAGACCGTCGCTCACCACGCGCTGAGCATGGTCGCGCTGGGGCGCAACGACTGGGCCACGGCCCAGACGCACGCCGCGCGGGCGGTGGAATACTCCACCAGCGGCCAGTTGGGCCTCGTCCTGGCCATCATCGCGTTCCTCGACGCCCTTCGCCTCCTGGTGGAGGGAAAGTTCGAGCAGGCCGAGGCGGCCTACACGGTGCTGTCCGACCGGATGGGAGAGGCGGGGGGCCAGAACGACATGGTCTTCGGGAGCCTGGCCCGGTTCGTCGTACGCCTCGCCTGTGGCCGTGCGCACGAGTCGGTGGCCGAACTGGCCGCCGCCCGCGAGGCCATCCCCGATGAGATCGACGAGTTCTACGTCGGCGCGCTGGTCGCCGACGGGTGTCTTGAGGAGGCCCGGTCCGCCTGGCCGGACCGCTGGCCGACCCGGTGGGTCTATCACACGATCAACGTGGCGCTCCGCGCCGGCACCGCGATGGCCCTCGGCGCCCGGGAGGTGGCCGAGGAGTGCTACCGGCTTCTCCTTCCGTTCCGGGACGAGATGGCCGGCCTGCATACCGTCGCGATCACGCTCGGCCCCACCGGCCTCGTGCTCGGGCGGCTGGCGGAGTTCCTGGGCGATCCCGCCGCGGCGGCGGAGCACTACGCCACGGCCGCGGCCGTCGCCGAACAGCTCGGCTCACCGCACTGGCGTGAGGAGGCGCTGCGGGCGCTCGACACGGTGAATTCGTGAGGACAGCGCCGCCAAGTGGCCGCCAAACAGGCGTTTAGCGGGCGGGGCCACCGTGGTTTCCGAGACCGATTCGGACATCATGGAGGCTCTCATTGGACACGCCCGACCTCACCGGGATCCGCATCATCCACCGCGCCATGCGCGGCGACCTGCACCGGCTCCGCGCGCTCGCCGAGGACCTCGACGCGGAACGCCGACGGGCCGACTCCGCCCGCGCCGCCGCCGTCGCCCGCTACGCGGAGGACGTCTGCGCGGCGATCCATCACCACCACAGCAGGGAGGACGAGGTCGTCTGGCCGGTAATCGAGCGGTCGGCGGGCGCCGCCGTGGACCTCGCCGATCTCTCCGACGACCACTCCGAACTCGACCCCCTGCTCGACCGGGTCCGCGCGACGGCACGGGCCTTCGCGAGCGGCCGGGGCGTCGGCGATCTGGCGGCCGCGCTGCGCACGCTGTCGGAGCTCATCGACGAGCACATCGAGGAGGAGGAGCGCAGGATCTTCCCGGTCATCGAGAAGTACGTGCCGGCGGCCGACTGGAAGGAGATGGAGAAATCGCTCAGGGGCGGCGACCCGCGTTTCGAGCTCGCCTGGGTCGACCGGTACGCGAGCCCGGAGGAGATGGCGCACATCCGCAAGCTCGCCGGGCCGGTCCTCAGCCTGCTGCTGATACTGCTCCGCCCCGGACACCGGCGCCGCCAGCGGATCGTCTTCGGGAGCTGAGCGGACATGGCACGACGCTCCCGCCTGTTCAACCTGGCGATCAAATGCATCTGCGACTGGCACGTGCGCACCTACCGCAGGACCGGCGGGCGCAGGCCCGCCACCATGCGCGGCATCCCCGTCCTGCTACTTACGACCCGGGGCCGCAAGACTGGCCTGCCCCGGACCCGGCCGGTCGGGTACGGCAGGGACGGCCGGCGCTTCGTCGTGATCGCCTCGAACGGCGGCGACGACGCCACTCCCGCCTGGTGGCTCAACCTGCGGCACGACCCCGTCGCCGAGATCGAGGTGGGCGGCGCCGGCGGGCTCACCGTGCGCAAGGTGCGCGCCGTCGAGGCCACGGGCGAGGAGTACGAACGCCTGTGGCGGACGATGAGCCGGCGGCACCCCGTCTACGAGGGGTACAAGGGCATGACGCCGCGCCGCATCCCGGTCGTGGTGCTCGACCCCCTCGACGCCCTTCCGGCGTGACCCCGGCTGCCGGTACGCCGGGATGGCGGCCGGCTGAGGACCGGCACGACCCGCCGCGCCCCGCCTCGTGAAAACAGGGCGGGGACACGGCGGAGCCGTCAGGGCTTCGTCGTGTCCGGCGCGGCGCGGCGGGCGTCGAACTCCTCGTCCGGGATGACCAGCTCGCTGCCGGCAAGACCGGCCTCGCCGGAGACCGCGGCGAGCTCGGAGCCGAGCGACTCGTGGGCGGCGGCGCGGTGCCTGCGGCCGGCGCGGTCGGTCAGCAGCGACGACAGGGCGGCCACCAGGCACGCGGCCACGGCGAACCAGAAGGCGATGACCAGGCCCTGGTGGAAGGGGCCCGCGATGAGGTGCGGGAAGAACTCCTTGCTCGTCAGGTGGGCGCCGCCGTCGGGCAGCCGGTCCAGGATGCCGCCGAGGAGCTGCCGGAACGGGTTGTATCCGAGGAACGCCGCGAACAGCACCGCGATCGGCGGCAGCTGGGCGATGCCCTCGGCCTGCGCGGCCGGCACGCCCTGGGCCACCAGCTCGTCGTGCATGGTGTGCGGCAGCGACTGCGACAGGCCCGCGATCATCAGGCTGAAGAACACACCGATGGACAGGACCATCGAGGAGTTCTGGAAGGTGGCCGTCATCCCCGCGCCGACGCCGCGGGACTCCGCCGGGACCGAGTTCATGATCTCCGCCCGGTTGGGCGAGGAGAACAGGCCGGACCCGACGCCGTTGATCAAGATGAGCAGCGCGAAGACGCCGTAGCCGAAGTCCGTCGGCAGGGTCATCAGGGCGTAGAAGCTGGCGGCGGTGACCAGCGCGCCGCCGACCGTGAACATCCGCGGCCCGAACCGGTCCGACAGCCAGCCGGAGACCGGCGCCGACAGCAGGAAGCCCACGGTCAGCGGGATCATGTAGATGCCCGCCCACAGGGGCGTCTCCTCGAAGCTGTAGCCGTGCAGCGGCAGCCAGATGCCCTGCAGCCAGATGATCAGCATGAACTGCAGGCCGCCGCGTCCGAGTGCGGTCAGCAGGCTGGCGACGTTGCCCGCGAGAAAGGCGCGGTTGCGGAACAGCGCGAGCCGGAACAGCGGCTCGTCCACCCTGGTCTCGATCCAGGCGAACAGCGCGAGCAGCAGGACGCCCCCGCCGAGCGCGGCGATCACCCAGGGGTTGCCCCAGCCCATCACGCCGGTCCCGTACGGCTGGATGCCGTAGGTGATGCCGACCAGCAGCGCGATGAGCCCGACGGCGAAGGTGGCGTTGCCCCACCAGTCCATCCGCGCCCTGCGCCGCACGCCGTTGTCCTTGAGCTTGACGTACGCCCAGATGGTGCCGAAGACGCCGAACGGCACGGAGACCAGGAAGATCGCCTTCCAGTTCACCGGGGCGAGGACCCCGCCGATGACCAGGCCGAGGAAGGAGCCCGCGATGGCGGCGATCGAGTTGATGCCGAGCGCGGTGCCACGCTGGCGCACGGGGAAGGCGTCGGTCAGGATCGCGGTGGAGTTGGCGAACAGCAGCGCGCCGCCGATGCCCTGCACGATCCGCCAGCCGATCAGCCACATCGCCCCGGCGTCGCCGTCCGTCCAGGTCAGCGACAGCATGATCGAGCACAGGCTGAAGACCGCGAACCCGAGGTTGTACACGCGGACCCGGCCGAACATGTCGCCCAGGCGGCCGAACATCACCACCAGCACGGCCGTGACGACCATGAAGCCCATCATCATCCACAGCAGGTAGCCCGTGTTGCCGGGGTCGAGCGGGTTCAGGTGGATGCCGCGGAAGACGTCGGGAAGGGCGATCAGCACGATGGACTGGTTGATCGTCACCATCAGGACGCCGAGGGTGGTGTTGGACAGCGCGATCCATTTGTACCGCGAGGACGGCGCCGGCTGCGGCGACGCCCCCGCCAGGGACTGGTTCGCTACGGCCACGGAGTGGTTCCCCTCCTCTTGGTCCGTACAGCGCACGGCCTGTTTCCGCGCAGCGCGCGACGGACGGACAGTTAGTTAGCGCAACTAAATTACCCCGATCGGGTGACAACGATGTTTCGCGGGCATGCGCGACGAAGGCCCGATGGGGCCCTTAAACGGATTTGCGCGTTATCTGGCCTGATGAGGAACGACGCGAGGAGACGGCGTCAGGACGTGAGCGCCCCGGCGATCACGTCGGCGAGGCTGTCCACCACCGTGTCGCGGTCGAGCCCGGGGTTCTCCAGCCACCAGTCGCCGATCGCCTGCACCATGCCGACGAACGCGTGGCCGAGCACCCGGGCGCGCACCGGGTCGGCGACGCCCTCCTCCGCGAGCGCCGCGCCCAGCTCCTCGCCGACGCTGCGCACGATGGCGGCCATCTGCGTGCGGGTGCGGCTGTCCTCGGCGCTGGCCCGGTGGAACAGGAAGCGGTAGAGGTTGGGGTTGGCCGAGATGGTCTCCAGATACGCCTCGATGGCGCCCCGGGCGCGGACCCGGGGGTCGGACATGGCCCTGGCGAACTCCGGGCGCAGCAGGTCGATCACGACGCGCGTGTGGCGTTCCGCGAGCGCCTGGTAAAGGCCGCTCTTGTCGCCGAAGTGCCGGTAGAGGATCGGCTTGGTGATCCCCGCCTCCGCCGCGATCGCGGCCATCGACGCCTGCGGGCCCTCTCTGCGGATCACCCGGTCGGCCGCGTCGAGCAGGTCCCTGCGCCGCTCCGGGCTCCGGCCGCCTGTCGTGGTCTCTCCCGTCGTGAGCCCCGTCATGAGCACAGCATAGGTGCCGATTCCGCGTCGCCTGGATCAAGACCGGGCCCTATGGGCGATCACTCCGGTAATGTGCCGGACGCGGGATTTCTGACCCGGATTTTCCGGGCGGAATTCCCCGCTGAACGGTTCCGCCGGGTCCTCTGGAGGTGCGGGGTGGGCGAGGCGGGCGGGCCGCTGGTGCCGGGTTACGAGGTGCTCGGGATCCTGGGCCAGGGAGGCTTCGGGGTCGTCTACCGGGCCAGGCAGCTCGCGGTGGGCCGCGAGGTCGCGCTCAAGGTCGACAACCGCGTGCTCGTCTCCGACCGCGACCGGCGCAGGTTCATGCGCGAGGTGACGTCCGCCGGCGCGCTGTCCGGCCATCCGCACGTGGCCGACGTCTACGACGCGGGCGTGCTGCCCGACGGCCGGCCGTACATGGTGCTGGAGCTGTGCCCGAACGGGTCGCTGGCCGACCGGCTGCGCGACGCCGGCCCGCTCGGCCCCCGCGAGGTGCGGGACATCGGCATCAAGATCGCCGACGCGCTGGCCGCCGCCCACGCCGTGGGCGTCCTCCACCGCGACGTCAAGCCCGCCAACATCCTGGTCAATTCGTACGGCATGGTCGCCCTGTCGGACTTCGGGCTGGCCACGATGCCGGGGCAGGGCGGCGCGGCCCGGAGCGAGGTGTCGGTCACGCGCGAGTCGCTCACGCCCGCCTACGCGCCGCCGGAGGCGTTCGACCTCACCGAGCCCACGGCCGCCGGGGACGTCTACGCGCTCGCGGCCACGTTGTACGCCCTGCTCCAGGGCAGGCCCCCGCGTTTCCCCGACAGCGGTGTGGTGAACATCGCGGCCATCATGGCACTGCACCGGCAGCCGATCCCCGACATCCCCGGCGTGCCCGCCGCGCTCACCGCCGTCCTGCGCCACGGCATGGAGACCGATCCGGCCCAGCGGATCCGGACGGCCGCCGAACTGAGGGACGCGCTCGCCGCCCTGGCGCCGGACGGCTCCGCCGCAGGGAATCATCCGCATCCCGCCGCGTCCGGGGAGCCGGGCGGCGTCCAGGGGTGGGGCGTCCCGTCCCCTTCAGGGCCCATCCCGGCCCCCTCCTGGCCGGGGGCGGCCGGACGGCCGGTCGAGACCCCCGCCCCCGCCGCGCCGGGCCACGCGCTCACCGGCCCGGCCGGAGGATCGTTCGCGAGCGGTCACGACCTGCGCCGCGCGGCGACCGCGCCGAACGCGGCGCCGGGCCCGCGGCCAGGCGGGCACCGGCCATCCGATCATCGGCCATCCGACCACCGGCCGCAGGGCCCCCGACAAGGGTCCGCTCCCCCGCCCCCGCCGCGCACCGGCATGTCCCGGCAGTCGATCGTGTTCGCCGTGATCGCCGCCGTCTTCGCCCTGCTGCTCACGGCCGGGATCGCGGCGCTGACGCTGGGAGACGGCGACCAGGGGACACGGCCTCCCACCGTCCCCGCCTCCACGTCCGGCCTCGGCGCGGACCACGGCGGACCGCACCGAACGGGCGCCTTCTCCTGACCGCCGGTGACCGCCCTTAGGCGAGGAGGCGGGGGCCTCGGACGGGCGAAGACCTCAGGCGGGTGGCGGCTCCGGAGGCTTGCGCGTCCGCCTCGGCTTCGGCGCCGTGGCCTGCTCCTGCCGCGGCCCCTCGGCCGCCCGCGCGCCGCGCGCCGCCGCAGCGCCCGCCTTCGCCGCCCTCCGCGGCTTCGCGGGTTTTGCCTGCTCTGCGCGCTCTGCGCGCCCTGTGGGTTCTGTGGGCTTTCCCCGCCTCGTGGGCTTTCCGGGCTGAGCCGTGCCCGGCTCGGGCGGGGCCGCCAGAGCGCCGTACTCGGCCAGCGAGTCGCGCAGGTAGTCGATGAGGTCCCACACGTCGGGCACCATGTCGCGGTCGGTGACGATGCCGAAGCCGAGCCTGCCGTCGTAGGAGAACACCGTGATGTTGATCCCCCCGCTGACGTCCGTGATCACCGACATCGGGTAGAGCGCGGTGACCCGCGCCCCGCACACGTAGAGCGGCGTCTGGGGCCCCGGCACATTGGAGACCAGCAGGTTCATGGCGGGTGCCGCACGCGAGGCGATCCGGAAGGCGGACCTGGCCGCCAGCGCGCTCAGCGCGGCCGGCATCGCCTGGCTGAACTCCAGGAGCCAGGCCGCCGGCGCCGCGGCGAGGCGTTCCTTCAGCAGCCGCGTCGAGTGGTTGACCGTCATGAGCCGGTCGCGCGGGTCGGCCACGTCCGTCGGCAGGGAGGTCATCGTCAGCATGACCTCGTTGGCGGCCGAGCCGTTGGCGGCCTGCCCCCGGGTGGAGACCGGGATCCCGGCGACGAGCGGCTGACGGGGCAGCTCGTCGCGCTTGGCCAGCCAGCGGCGCAGCGCCGTGGCGCACATCGCCATGACGACGTCGTTCACGGTGACGCCGAAGGCGTTCTTGATCCGCTTGACCTCGTCCAGGGGCAGCTGGCCGAACGCGAACCGGCGGTGCCGCGAGATCGGCCCGGAGAACGGCGTGCGCGGCACCACCATGCGGGGCAGCTCGGGCAGGGGCTCGGCGTCCCCGCCGCCGATGCCGCGGACGAACCGCGAGACCAGCCCCGCCCCCGGAAGCTGGGCCACGAACGGCACCTCGTCCAGCCGCGGCACCGCCTCGGCGATGAAGCGGAGCAGGGCGAACGGGTTGTCCAGCAGCCGGGCGACGCCCCTGATCACCATCTCGACCGCGTCGGGGGCCCGCTGCGGCTCGGCCGCGGCCTCCGGTGCGGGAACGGCGGCCGGCTCGGGCTCGAAGTCCATCACGGCGGCCAGCACCTCGGCCCCGGTGACGCCGTCGACGGCGGAGTGGTGGACCTTGGTGTAGATCGCCACCCGGCCCCCGGCCAGGCCGTGGATCAGGTAGATCTCCCACAGCGGCCGCCCCCGGTCGAGCCGCGTGCCGTGCAGCCGGGCGACCTGCTCGGCGAGCTTGTGGTCGTCGCCGGGAGGAGGCAGCGCCAGGTCCCGTACGTGGTAGTCGAAGTCGACCTCGCGGTCCTCCGCCCAGTAGGGATGGTCGAGCCCGAAGGGCACCTCGACCAGCCGCCTGCGCAGCGGCGGCGCGAGATGGAGCCGCCGTTTGAGCAGCCCGATCAGGTCCTCGCGGGTCAGCGCGCCGCCGGGCCTGCCGGAGGGGTCGAGAATCGTGAGCGCCGCGATGTGCGCGAGGTTGGTGCCCGTCTCGAAGTTGAGGAACTGCGCGTCGAAGGCGCTGACTTGCTCTGCCATGCCTACTCACGTGCCCCGAAACACCGGGGTCGGACCGCCGGCAAACAGGGTGTTTCACATGCTCAGTGCCGGTGGTCGGCGTCGGGCTGGGCCGGGTCGGCCGGATGCTCGTGCCCCGGCGTGAGCACCACCGAGTCGGCGTGCCGTGCGTCGAGCCACCGGGCGAAGGCCCGCACCCCGCTCTCCTCGGCCAGCTCCGCGCGGATCCGCTCCCGCACGGCCGCGTACGGCTCCCGCCGCGCCGCCTCGATCCGCTCGACCACCAGGGTCCAGGGGCCGCCGGGGCCCTGCACGGGCCCCACCGTCTCACCTTCCCGGGCGGCGAAGACCGCGTCCTCGATCGGCCCGGCGATCTCCCCGCGCCGGACCGGCCCGAACGGCCGGACCCAGCGTGTCTCCGGAGTGGCGAACCGGTCGAGGTTGCGCCGGTAGTAGTCGCGCACCTCGTCCTCCGAAGGCTCGCTCCCGGCCGCGAGCGCCGAGCGAATCGCTCGCGCCGCCGGTGACGCCGCAAGCACCGCCGCCGCGACTCCTCCGGTGCGCAGCGCGCCCGCCAGTGTGAGCACAGCCGGGGGCGCGACGGCCATCGTGCCGGACGCTCCGGCCGTGTCATCCGCCGCGTCACCCGCCGCGTCACCCGCCGTGTCCGGCCGCGCCGGACGGCTGGACCGCCGGCCGAGCCCTGCCGATGTGAGCGGCTCCGGCGCCGGCCCGAGCCGGGCCGCCTCTTGGGCGACAAGCGTCTCGGCCACCATCACCTGAACCAACCAGCGGCGCAGGTTGCGTCCCTGCGCGGTGTCCGCGCCGGGCAGCCGGGCCGCCAGCGGCCCGCTCCGCAGCAGGCGGAGCCGGCGGTCGACCTCGGCGACCGTGATCACCTCCTCCCCCACTACCGCCGCGATCACGCCGCCGTCCGCGAAACCGCCGCCCGACGGGGAGACACCCCTGGTCACGCGGACACCTCGGGACACACCGCGTGAAGACGGCATCGGCTGCGGGCGCCCCAGGACGGGACGTGGGCGCGGGCGGCGCCGGACGTGGGTGCGGCGGCGCCGGGCAGGGCAGCGTCCGGGCCGGTCACGGCTCGACCTCCACTTCGATCGTGTCGGTGTAGTGCAGCCACCCCGCGCAGGCGATCTTCACGAGCGCCCACCAGCGCCCAGGGCGAGCGCCCGGCGGCACGCGTACCGGGAAACGCACCTCCGCCTCGTCCTCGGGCGGCACCACGGCCCCGCCGTTCCACTCGGGAAACATCTCGAACGTCTGCCACGGGCTGACGAGCTGCGCCTGCGCGGAGACCGGCGACCGCGCCTCGGACCGCAGCCGGACCACGACCTCCGCCCGGCCGCCGGGCCTCAGCCGCAGGTGGGGCGGGTGGCCGAGACCCTCCAGCGACACCTCAAGCCCCGGCGACCGCCGCCCGCCCTCGCCCGGCCGGAACACGTGCAGCCGGGTCACGTCCTCGTACGCCTGGCCGCCGAACTCGGTGCGCGCGGTGAGCAGATGGAGGCCGCCATCGGCGCCGGGGGGCGGCGTGAGCCGCACCGGCACGGTGGCATGGCCTCCCGGAGGCAGCACGTACGGCCGGACGGCCGGCGCCACCGACCAGCCGTCGGGGGCGGTGAGCGTGACCACGCCCTCCGCCCGGTCCTCGGTGAGGCTGGAGGCGATGGTCAGGGTCAGGTCCACCGGCCCCGCGACGTCCAGGTCGGGCGGGGACAGGTGCACGGCGACCGGCAGGTCGCCCATCGGCGCGGGCCCGGTGTTGTTCAGCCAGTAGCGCGTGTGGACCGGCTGGTGCGGCTCGGTCTCCGGCGCCTCCGGCACGGTCTCACCGGCCGCCACCCTGTCACCCGCCCCAACGCCGCCCGCCCCAACGCCGCTTGTCCTCGCGACGCCCGTCTCGGGAGCGCTCGGCCGCTCCCCCGCCGCGTCCCCGGGCGGCCCGGGACGGAGCGGGGCGACGAGCGTGACGATCTCCATGCCGTCGAGCGTGCCGGGGGCGTCCCCGGTGACGTTCTCCAGAAGGTCGGCCCGCCCCCACGATCCCAGAGGCAGCGTCGTGGCGATCGACAGCGGGACGGTCCGGCCGCCGGCCTCGTACACGCGGGCGGTCAGCGCGGTCACCGGACCGGGCGTCCGGCCCGAGGCGATCGGGTTTCCTGCCGCCTTGAGCGCGGTGAGGACCAGGCCGGGCCCGGTCTCCAGGAACGACCGCGACTCGCCCGCAGGCCCGTCCTCGCCCACCGTCGCCGCCAGCGGATGGTTGACGTCGTGGCCGAGCCGCACGAGATCGGCCGCGCGCCAGTCGCCGGGGGCGGCCACCAGGGAGCACTCGAACGTGTGGGTCCAGTGCTGAAGCTGGAAGCCGGAGCCGTCGGGCGCGGTGCGGCGCGGCGGGTCGATCCACACGCCGGACGGCCAGCCGGTGCACGACCGCATCAGCGACACGTGCAACGCCCCCGACGGATCGACCGCGAAGCCCGGGACGCCGCGGTTCACCAGCCCGACCGTGTAGTCGTCGAGAACCGCGTCGGCAGGCTCGGCATCCGTCACCACCTCCACGGCAGCGTCGGCGAGGTCCTCGATCAGCTCCCCGACCGCGCCCTCGCCGCAGACCACGAGCACCGGAAGATCGCGGGAACCGGTGAGGTCCGCGCCCGGCACCCAGACCTTCTCCAGCGGCTCGTCGGCGGGCACCCACAGGCGGGCCCGGCCCTCGGCGTCGAGACGCGCGCGCAGCTCCGCGGCCTCCGCGTCGTCCAGCAGCGCCGCGACGAACGGGTTCTCCTCGGGCGTGCCGACCGCGATGCGCACGTCGGGCAGGTTGGAGTCCACGGCGAGGTTGCCGTAGCGCGGGCCGGGCCCGGTGGAGCACGTCGAGGTCACGCCCTGCCGTACGAGCGCCACGGCGAGGTCTCTCAGGTCGTCGGCCGCCGCGTCCGGCGGCGCGATGATCTCGGCGACGCCGACGGCCCGCGCGCCGAATGGGCGTCCGGCGGGCGAGCGCAGCACGACGCGGGCCGTGGACGACAGCGCGAACCAGTTGTGCGCGGGGTTGTCCAGCGTCCACGGGTGCTCCGCGGAGTCCACGTCGATCAGGCCGAACCCCCGGCCGACGACGGCGCCGGCGACCTCGCTGACCGGCAGCGCCCCCGGCACCCGAACCGGCCAGCGCAGCCGGAGCAGCACGTCGGAGCCGTGGAACTCGTCCACGTGGGTGGTGAGGTCCACCCGCGGCAGCCCGTGCCAGAGCGTGATCTCCTGCGTGTAGGCGACCGGGCCGACCCTGCCGACGACGACGATCCGCCGGCCCGCAGGGCACTCGGCGACGGCGACCTCCGCGGGGGCCGCGGCCGAGCCGCTCACCCCGCCGCTCGGCACCAGGTGCCAGGGGCCCTCGCCGAATCGGGGGTGCGCCGGGTGCTCGTCGTAGACGAGCAGTTCGTTGCCCACGCGGTCCTGCTGCAGCAGCTCGCGGCCCTCGACGGTGAGGCTCGACACCGTCCCGCCGCGCTCGGGGTCGACCTCCACGACGTGCGTGGCGTTCGCGACCCTGGTCCCCTCGCGTACGGCCCAGCCGATGGGGGCGGGGTCGGCGGTGGGCGCCAGCCGGAACGTGCGATACCCGAGCGCGGGCACGTCGTCGGCGACGAACACCGCGTCCACGGCCGCGAGGCTGCCGTCGGGGTGCCGCTCGGGATGCTCAAGCAGCAGACCGCGCGCGAGCGGGTCGAGCGCGACGCCGTACGCCCCCGGCTCGGGCAGCGTCAGCCGCACGCGGACGAGGTCGGTCCTGGGCCAGGAGGAGGGGTTCCAGACGGCGACGCCGGTCAGCCCCTCGCCGAGGCGGCGCAGCGACGCGTCGAGGACCCGCCCGCCCAGGTCGTACGCCTCCCGCCAGCCCGTCATCAGGTCGAGGTAGACCTGGTCGGACTCCGACCCGGTGATGCCGTCGTGGTGCGCGCCGTAGGCGATCTGGCGCCAGGCCTTGTCGAGGGCGGCGTGCGGGTAGGGCGCGCCGAAGGTCGCCGCCGCGACGGCGGCGAACTTCTCGGCGTCGGCGAGCCGCGTCTCGGCGTGGCGCTGCGCCTGCTTGGTGTCGATGTACGACACGTCCTTGCCGGTGTAGACGGGGTTCATGTCCCGCGTCTGCGGCGTCAGGCGGACGCCCTCGTCCCGCACGGCGGCGAAGAACTCCCTCGGCAGCCCGCAGACGAACCGGGGCGAGACGTAGCGCCGGTTCCAGTCACGCTGGATCTCCATGACCCACTTGTTGGGCGGGGTGTAGTCGGTGCCGACGGGCAGCAGCACGTTGCGGGTCGCGGCGACCTTCTTGAGCAGGGTGAACAGTTCGTAGACGGCGGCCTCGGCCTGCTCCAGGGTCGGCGCGGAGTCCATCCACCACCCGGCGCTGTAGTGGGCCGGCATGTAGTGGGTCGTGACCCCGCGCCCCGACGGCGACAGCCACTCGAACTCCGAGGGGAACTGCATGACCGACGGGTCGCCCCAGCCGCCGCGGGCGAGCATGGGCCCCCACTGGTGATAGGGCCCGCGCGCCCACGAGCTGGAGGTCAGCCCCGCCTCGGCGATCAGCCCGGGAAACTGCGGGTCGTGCCCGAACGCGTCGAGCTGCCAGGCCGTCGCCGGATCGCCGCCGAGCACGTCGCGCTGGAAGCCGATCCCGTGGACGATGTTGCGGATCGTCGCCTCGGGACCGGTCAGGTTGGTGTTCGGCTCGTTGTACGTGCCGCCCATGATCTCCAGCCGGCCCTCCGTGAGCAGGCGGCGCAGGTACGCCCGGTCCTCGGGGTGGGCGTTCCAGTACGGCTTGAGGTAGTCGACCTCGGCGAGCACGAACCTGTAACCGGGCTCCCTCCTCGCGGTGTCGAGGTGGAGCCGGACGAGGTCGAATCCCGCGTGCTGGAACTCCTGCCGGTTCGCCTGCGCCAGGCCGCCCGCGTGGTCCCAGGTGGCGGTGTAGGCGGCCTGGGTGTTCCACCAGACCGGGTCGTAGTGGAAGTGGGGGATCATCCAGACCGTCCACCCCGGCTCGGCCACGAGCAGTTCGCCCTCGGCCGTGCACCGCTCCCGGCCCGCGGCGGCCCGCACGGTGATCGGGACGCGCGCGCCCGGGACCGCGGCGGGCGCGGCCGCATCCACGGGCACCTCCACCACCGCCCGCGCCTCGACCACCGCGGGCGCCACCGTAGGCGCCTCGGCTGCCGTGCCGGGAGGCCGCCCGTCCGCCGTGCGCTCGCCCCGCACCCCGGGACCGGTGACCTCCACCACCGGGGACGCGCCGTCCGGCACCTCGTCGAGGACGACCCGGACCACCTGGCGCGGGGCTCCGCCGGTGGCCGTGCGGACGAACAGCTCGGTGGATTCGACGGCGGTGACGCGCATGCGCACCCCTAACTGCGGCTCCCCACGGCGGCCGCTGGGGGGGACAGGTGACGGTCGAGACATCCCCCGTCGGCGCCGGCCTCACCCCTGCGATCTCGGCGGGCCGCCCCGCTCCGGTACCGCTCCGGCCGCGCCGCGCCGTACGCTGATCACGATCAGCGCTCAGAGGTCCTGCCCGAGAGGAGACCGGACGGTGTCGGTGTGCGTGGCGATCCTGCGGGCCAAGCCCGAACACGCGGACGAGATGGAGGCGACGATCCGCGACATCGCCGCCGCCACCCGCGACGAGAAGGGCGCCCTGGCCTTCGTGCTCCACCGGCAGGGCCCGGACACGTTCATCATCTACGAGAAGTACGTGGACGAGGCCGCGCGCGAGGCCCACTTCGCGATGCCGTACGTCTCGGGTTTCGTGGCCCGGTTCGGAGAGCTGCTCGTCGCCGAGCCCCAGATCGAGTTCGCCGAGGAGCTGACCGGCTTCATCCGGTGAGGCGCGCCGCGGCGTCCCGGATGAGCCCGGAGGCGCCCTCGGTGACGGGCTCGCCGTGCCCGAAGCAGGCGATCTCGACGTCGAGAGCCGCCTGCCGTGCGAGCGAGGCGACGGCCGCGGGCGGGTCGGCGTTGAACACGCCGAGGATGACCTGCCCGTCGGGGGTGCGGGCGACGGTGTCGCCGGTGAACAGCACGCCCGGGCCGGGCAGGTGCACCGCGAGGCTGCCGGGGGTGTGACCGGGCACGGCCAGCACCCGCGCCCCGCCGCCGAAGTCCAGCGTGTCGCCGTCGACCAGCTCGCGGTCCACGCGTACGGGCGGCGCGGGCACGTGCGGCATGCCCTCGTGGACCCGGTCCCACAGCTCCCGCTCCCATCCGGACAGGATCGGCGGGGGTCCGGCCGCCTCGCCCCGGACGAAGGGCGCGTCGTCGCGGTGGGCGTACACGGTCACCTCACCCCAGGCGGCGATGTCGGCGGCCGAGCCGGTGTGGTCCTCGTGGAAGTGCGTCAGCACCAGGCGGCGTACGTCGGACGGCGAGTGCCCGAGCGAACGGACGGCGTCCTCGATGAGCGGCGCGGAGCCGGGAACCCCGGAGTCGATGAGGGTCAGCCCGTCAGGGTCGCGCCACAGGTAGACGTGCCCGACGGGAAAGCGCAGGAAATACAGGCTCGGGAGCAGTTCGACCAGATCCATGCGGCGACGTTAGGGCCGCCCGGCCGGCCACCGGGGCGATCTTCGCCCGCAGCGGATCCGCCCTGGGCGGAAGCCGGGCCGGTGTGAAACTTTCCTCGCCCACGGCTGGTGGCGAGTGTCCGGGAGTCACATCGTTTGACCCGAATTCCCGGCGATTCCTACGGTCGCGGGGGACATCGAGGAGGACGTGATGACATCCCGGCTGAGACCCGTCTGGATACCCGCGCTTGCCGCGCTGCTCGCCGTGGCGCTGGGCGCCGTCTTCGTCGCCGGTCGCGGGACGGCGCAGGCGGCGGACGCCCCCTACAAGGATCCGAGCCTTCCGGTGGCCGCGCGGGTGGACGACCTGCTGTCCAGGATGTCGCTCGACGACAAGGTCGGGCAGATGACGCAGGCCGACCGGTCGGCCCTCACGACGATCTCCGACGTGGCGACCTACCGGCTGGGCTCGATCCTGTCCGGCGGCGGCTCGGCACCCTCCCCGAACACCCCGTCGTCCTGGGCCGACATGTACGACAACTTCCAGCGGCAGGCGCTGTCCACCCCGCTCGGCATCCCGATGATCTACGGGATCGACGCCGTGCACGGGAACAACAACGTGGTCGGCGCCACGATCTTCCCGCACAACATCGGGCTCGGGGCGACCCGCGACCCCGATCTGGTGGAGCGGGTCGGGCGGGCGACGGCCGAGGAGGTGGCGGGCACCGGCATCGACTGGACCTTCGCCCCCTGCCTGTGCGTGGCCCGCAACGACCGCTGGGGCCGCACGTACGAGTCCTTCAGCGAGGATCCCCAGCTCGTCACCCAGATGACGACGATCGTCGACGGCTTCCAGAAGGCCGGGAACGCCTCCATCCTCGCCACCGCCAAGCACTACGTGGGTGACGGCGGCACCACGGGCGGCAGGGACCAGGGCAACACCGAGCTCAGCGAGGCCGACCTGCGGGCCATCCACCTCGCGCCGTTCAAGGCCGCCGTGCAGCGCGGGGTGGGCTCCGTCATGGTGTCCTACAGCTCCTGGAACGGCGTCAAGATGCACGGCAACAAGTACCTGCTCACCGACGTGCTCAAGGGCGAGCTGGGCTTCACGGGCTTCGTGGTCACCGACTGGGCGGGCATCGACCAGCTCGACGGCCAGACCGGCTTCACGGCGAGCGAGATCACCACGGCGATCAACGCGGGCGTCGACATGGTGATGGTGCCGACCGACTTCAAGAGGTTCGTCTCGCTGCTGAAGTCGGAGGTGCAGGCCGGCCGCATCGCCATGTCGCGGATCGACGACGCCAACCGGCGCATCCTCACCAAGAAGTTCGAGCTGGGGCTGTTCGAGAGGCCGCTGACCGACCGGTCCTACACCTCCACCGTGGGCAGCGCGGCGCACCGCGCCGTCGCCCGCGAGGCCGTGCGCAAGTCGCTGGTCCTGCTGAAGAACGCGGGCAACGTGCTCCCGCTCGGCAAGAGCGGTGGCAAGATCTTCGTGGCCGGCAAGAGCGCCGACGACATCGGCAACCAGAGCGGCGGCTGGACGATCAGCTGGCAGGGCTCGTCCGGGAACATCACGCAGGGGACCACGATTCTGCAGGGCATCCGCGACGCCGTCGGCTCGGGCACGCAGGTCACCTACAACCGCGACGGCAGCGGCATCGACTCCTCCTACCGCGCGGCGATCGCCGTCGTGGGCGAGACGCCGTACGCGGAGGGGCAGGGCGACCGGACCGGGTCGATGGGCCTCGACTCCACCGACCTGGCCACGCTGCAGCGGCTCAAGGCGTCCGGCGTGCCGCTGGTCGTGGTGCTCGTCTCCGGCCGGCCGCTGGACATCGCCGCTCAGGTCGACCAGTGGAACGCGCTGGTGGCGGCCTGGCTGCCGGGCACCGAGGGGCGCGGCGTGGCCGACGTGCTGTTCGGCGACTACGCCCCCACCGCGAAGCTGCCGATGACCTGGATGCGCAGCGCCGACCAGCAGCCGATCAACGCCGGGGACGGCAAGCAGGCGCTGTTCGAGTACGGCTTCGGGCTGACCTACACGGGCTCCAGCCCGTCTCCCTCCCCGTCCCCCTCGCCGTCCCCCAGTCCCTCGCCGAGCGCCAGCCCGTCGCCCTCGCCGTCGCCGGTCTCCGGCGGGTGCGTGGTGACGTACAAGGTGAACGACTGGGGCGGCGGGTTCACCGCCGACGTGACGATCACCAACAGGTCGTCGAGCCCGGTCAACGGCTGGCGGCTCCAGTGGACCTACGCCGGCAACCAGAAGGTCACCGGCTATTGGAACTCGACGATCACGCAGTCGGGCCAGCAGGTCACCGCGTCCAACGCCACCTGGAACGCGACCATCGGCGCGGGCGGCGGCACGGCGAGCTTCGGCTTCCAGGGGTCCTACAGCGGCGCCAACCCCGCCCCTGCCGCCTTCACCCTGAACGGAACGGCCTGCACGACCGGATGACCGTGTGCCGGAGGGGGCGGGGACCGGCCGTCTCGGCTCAGAACGCCTGGGCCAGCGCCACCCCCGCCCCCGCGGTGAACAGGACGATGCCGACCGCGAGGAAGATGCCCCCGAGGAGCGTTCCACTCCCGGCCGCGCTGTCGATGCGGATCCGCGTCGGCCTGGCCGGGTCGTACAGCACCGTGACCTCCTCACCCGGCCGCGCGGGCGGCGGGTTGCTCCCGTAGGTGGTCTCGGCCTCGACCTGCTGGCCGTACAGGGTGGTGAAGCGGATGGTCGGGTAGTACGAGACCCCGTCGTCGGACCGGCTCGCCCGCAGTCCTACGACCAGACCGCGGGTGCGCTGCGCCCGGCGGCGGAACTCCCTGGCGTTCATCAGGATGCCGCCGCCGATGAGACCGAAGACGAGCCCGAGACCCGAGAGAATCAGTGTGATGAGAGCGGTTTGTGACACGATCGGACCTTAGGGCCCGGCGCTTGCGATCGGCTTGCACCGTTCCCGAATCGCGACGCGCACGGATCAAGGGCGCATCCGCATGAGCGTCTCGGCCACGTCGACGACCGGCTCGCCGAGGTCGAAACGGCTGAACAGGTGGATCTGCTCGCCGGCGTCGATCTCCAGCAGCCGGGTCGTCAGGCCGTAGCGGCGGTGGGAGTCCACCCGGATGCGGTCCACGTCGTTCCAGGAGATGCGTTCCCGCCCGGAGAGCCCGGTGACGACCAGCCCGTCCACCCCCGCCGCCAGCCGCACCGGCGCGACCAGGTCGCGACCGGTCAGCAGGCCGAAGCCCAGGGTGGCGACGCCGGCGAGGAAGAGCTGCGCGCCGTCGCCGGCGACCGCCAGCACGCCGCACAGCACCGTGCCCACGGCCTTCAGCGCAACGATCGCGCGCGGCACCCGCCATTCGTGCCGCTGCTCCTCAACTCCCGCCATCGAGGCAGCGTAACGAATGCGAGGTCCTCTCGCGGCTCCTTCCCGGCCCTCACGCCGTGCGGCGGCGGCCCGGCCGCACGGCCGCCGCCCTCTCCCCGGTGGCGTCTCGTCCCGTGTCGTCTCGTCCTACGGCGTCTCGTCCTCCACGCGCATCGCCTGCTCCTCGGCCGTGTAGCCGCCGAGGTCCGGCCCCACATCCTCGGCGATCATGTCCTTCTCGGTGTCCACGCCCATGCCGCCGTCCGGGTCGACGAGCCGGCCGGCCTGGCCGGGCTCCTCGGTGCCGTACCTGCCGGGCTGGGCCGGGTCGGCGGTCGCGTCCACGTCGGGGACCTCACGGGACAGGCGCCCGCCGAGGGACTCGCCCTCGCGCATCTCGTTGGGCGTGGTGCCGTACTCGTCGAGACCCAGGGGCCGGTCGCCGGGCAGCGGCATCTCCTGCGGGTCCTCGGCCCACTGCTGCCCGGGGGTGCCCTCCTGCAGGTCCGGAATGCCTTCGTCCTCGAACCGCGAACGCGGGTCGGGCTGTGGTCTGTTGTCTCTCATACCGGCCCCATGCCCCGCCGAACGGCCCTTAGGCAGGTCAGGTGACGGGGACGATCTCGGCCCGCCGCAGCACGCCGCCCTCGACGTCGAGTATTCCGATGGTGCCGTGCGGCTGGCGGCGGCGGTCGCTGGGCGAGCCGGGGTTGAACACCCGCACTCCGTCGCCCGTCAGGTCCATGGGGATGTGCGAGTGGCCGAAGACGACCAGGTCGGCCTCGGGGAAGCGGCGCCGCATCCGCGCGGTCCGCCCTGCGGCCTGCCCGCTGTCGTGGATCATCGCCACCCGGAGCCCGCCGAGATCGAGTTCGAGCGTCTCCGGAGCGCCCCAGGACGCGACGTCCGGGCCGTCGTTGTTGCCGAGCACCGCGTGAACCGGAGCGTACGCGGACAGCTCCACCAGGACGTCCGCGGTGCAGACGTCGCCGGCGTGCAGGATCAGGTCCGCCCCCCGCAGGTGCCCGGCGACCGCGGGCGGGCAGGACTTCCAGCGCCGGGGAGCGTGGGTGTCCGCGAGCACGACGACCTTCACCGTCCCATCTTCCCCGCAAAGAAGAGGTGCCAAATCACATATTCGGGGAATAGGGATTCACGACCCGCACGACCCTCATGCCCTGCACCCCTACACCGGTCTCCCCCGGCCGGTCCCGCTCGGGAGGAACGATGAGCAGGCAGATCGCCGACGGCTACCAGGCGCCCACCCTGTCCGAGCTCGAGGCGCGCGTACGCGGGCTGGAGACTCAGGTCGCCCACCTGACCGAGCTGGTCAAGACGTTGTCCGGCCAGAGCAGGGAGAGCCGCTGACGGCGGCCCGTCCGACCGCGAGGCGCCCCGGACGACGGCGTCCCCGCCAGGAAAGACCTGACGGGGACGCAGACGCCGGCGTGGGCCTCGCTACGCGCGACGCGCGGAGGCGGCGGCGACGGCCCGGACCTGCAGGTCCGCGCCCCGGCCCGCGGTGCGCCCGTTCACGTGTCCGTCGACGGACGCGTTGACGGGCACCTCGACGAGCGCGTTCACAGGCGTTTTCGCGAAGCTGTCCGCGCCCGTGCCCGCGGGGGCGGGTGTCGCCCGCCCGTAGGACTCGCGCCCGGTGCTCACCGCCATCGCGCCCAGCCACACGAGGGTCGCGATCGCGATCAACACCACGGCTCCGAGCACCATCACCACCACCGCCGCCAGGGAGACCACGGCTCCCAGCAGCTCCACCATTGAGATTCCTCCAGAGGTCGACCCCGATTACGGCACTCCGGTGGCCGGCGGAAGATCACCTGCCACGTAGAGGAACGGAAATTGCCGATTATTGGTGCCTTGCCCCGTTTGGATGACTCTCATACCTTACTGATCGGCCAGCGGAGGCCGACCCATGGGCAGGCCGTCGAGCCTGCGCAGGATCACGCCCTCCCGCAGCGCCCACGGGCAGATCTCCAGCACCGGCAGCTCGAACAGGTCCATCGCGGCGTCCGCGACGACCGCGCCGGCGAGAAGCTGCGCGGCCCGCCCCGCGGACACGCCGGGAAGCTCCGCCCGTTGGGCCGCCGGCATCGTGGCCAGCCGCGCCGTCCACTCGACGAGGTCCTCGTGCGTCAGCGTCCGCTTGACGTACGGGCCCTCGCCGGACGACGCCGCGCCCGCGATCCGCGCGAGCTGGCGGAAGGTCTTGGACGTGGCGACCGCGTGGTCCGGCCTGCCATACCTGGCGACCGCCCCGACCGTCCGCGCGATCTCGGTGCGTACGTGCCGTCGCAGCGCGCGGACCTCCTCGGGATCGGGCGGGTCGGCGGTGAACCAGTCGCGGGTGAGCCGTCCCGCGCCGAGCGGGAGGGAGACGGCGACGTCGGGCTCCTCGTCGATCCCCGAGGCGATCTCCAGCGAGCCGCCCCCGATGTCGGCCACCAGCAGCCGCCCCGACGACCAGCCGAACCAGCGGCGCACGGCCAGGAACGTCAGCCTGGCCTCGTCGTCCCCCGACAGCACCTGGATGTCCACCCGGGTGTCGGCCTTGATCTGGGCCAGCACGTCCTCGCCGTTGGCCGCGTCGCGGACCGCCGAGGTGGCGAAGGCGACGAGGTCCTCCACGCCCTTGTCCTCCGCGATGCGGGCCGCTTCGCGCACGAAGGCCTCGAGCCGCGCCGCGCCCTCCTCGCTGAGCCTGTCGCCGTCGACGAGGTGCTCGGCCAGCCGCAGCTCCTCCTTGTGGGAGAAGGCGGGCAGAGGCCGGGCACCCTGATGCGCGTCCATCACCAGCAGGTGCACCGTGTTGGAACCGACGTCCAGGACTCCGAGTCGCATGCCCCCGACGCTACCGCCCGACGGGGAAAGATCCACCGCCCCTCCCGGACCCGGGCCCACATGGGCTCACTCCGGCGCGACGTCCACGAGCACCTTGCCGACCACGCCCGACTCGACCGCGTCGTGGGCCTCGGCCGTACGCTCCAGCGGGAAGTGGTGGAGGGGCAGCCCGGCCTCCTCCCCCGCCCGCAGCGCCCCCGCCGCGACCGCGGCGCGCACGTCCGCCACCGCGGCGTCCTTGGCCGCCTCGGGCACCGTGTAGACGAGCACGAACTGGTAGCGGATGTTGCGGCTGAACAGCTCCCGCACCGAAAGCGCGACCTCGTCTCCCCCGTTGTTCGCGTACACCGCGACGACCCCCTGCGGCGCGGTGACCGCCCTGTCCAGGGCGGCGTTCGGTCCCGGCGCGACCTCCACCACGATGTCGGCGCCCTCCGGGGCCACCGCGCGGATCTCCACCGCCGGATCCCCGACGCGGTAGTCGACCACGTGGTGGGCCCCCGCCGCCCGGGCCAGCGCCGCCTTCTCCGGCCCGCTGACCGTGGCCACCACGGTCGCCCCGGCCCAGCGCGCGAGCTGGATCGCCGCGTTGCCGACGGCCCCGGCCCCGCCGGCCACGAGGACGGTCCTGCCGTCGAGGGCCCCGGGGGCGAGCCGGTCCGGCCCGCCCTCGGCCACGGTCAGGCAGCGGTGCGCCGTCAGCGCGGGGATGCCGAGGCTCGCGCCGAGGTCGAGGGAGGCTCCGTCCGGCAGCGGCACGACCTGCCGCTCGGGCAGGACGACGTACTCCTGGGCGGTGCCGTCCGGCCGCCCCCAGGCGGCCTCCCACAGCCACACCCGATCTCCCCGGGTCACCGCCGTCACGCCGGGCCCGGTGGCGTCCACGATCCCGGCGCCGTCCTGGTTGGGCACGGCCTCCGGGTGGCTCAGCGCCCCGCGCCGCGCCTTCCAGTCGGTCGGGTTGACGCCCGACCGCACCACCCGCACGCGTACCTGTCCGGGCCCCGGCTCGGGCACCGGCCGCTCGGTCAGGCGCAGGACGCCGCTGTCACCGGTCTCGGAATACACGATCGCTCTCATATCGGCTCTAAGCCGCCGGGTCCATGACGCTATTCCGGTTCGGCCTTTTCCGCTCGGGTAGTTGCAGGCCGACCGGGCGAGGGGGTGCGGTGGGATGAGCGTCAGGCAGAGGTACGGGGGCCTTTCCGGCGGAAGGGCCGGTGACAGGCTCGGCGGCACGGGAGGCGGCTGGTCGAGGGACTGGTCGGGAAGCTGGGCCAGGGGCTGGGCCGGGGGCCGCTTCGGCCGGCACTTCGGACGCAGAGGCAGGCGCCTGCGGGCCACGGCCAGGGAGGCGTTCGGCTGGCAGCAGCTGCGCCCGGGCCAGCAGGAGGCGATGGAGCTCCTGCTCGCGGGGCGCGACGTGCTGCTGGTGATGCCGACCGGTGGCGGCAAGTCGGCGGTCTACCAGGTGCCCGGGTTGCTCCTGGAGGGCCCGACGGTCGTCGTCTCGCCGCTCATCGCCCTGCAGCGCGACCAGGTCATGGGCCTGCTGAAGGCGGGGGCCGCGGGCGCGGTGGCGGTCAACTCGGCCGGCTCGGTCGAGGCGGGGCTCGACCAGGTCACGGCGGGCGACGCCGAGTACGTGTTCCTGTCGCCGGAGCAGCTCGCCAAGCCCGAGGTGGTCGAGCGGCTGGCCCAGGCCCGGCCCTCACTGATCGCCGTGGACGAGGCGCACTGCGTGTCCGCCTGGGGCCACGACTTCCGGCCCGAGTACCTGCGGCTCGGCAAGGTCATCGAGCGGCTGGGCCATCCCCCGGTGATCGCTATGACGGCCACGGCCGCGCCGACCGTGCGCGAGGAGATCGTCGAGTCGCTCGGCCTGATCGGGGCGCAGCAGATCGTGCGGGGATTCGACCGGCCCAACCTGCACCTCGAGGTCCATCGGTTCACGAGCGACGACGACAAGCGCAGGGCCCTGGCCGACCACGCCGCCGGGCTGGACGGCGTGGGGCTGATCTACGTGGCGACGCGGCGCCAGGCCGAGGAGTACGCCGGACTGCTGCAGGAGCGGGGCCGCCGGGCCGAGGCGTACCACGCGGGGATGAAGGCGAAGGACCGCCGCCGCATCCACGAGCGGTTCCAGGACGACGACCTCGACACCGTCGTGGCGACGTCGGCGTTCGGGATGGGCATCGACAAGCACGACGTGCGCTACGTGCTGCACGCCGCGCCCCCCGAGTCGCTCGACGCGTACTACCAGGAGATCGGCCGGGCGGGCCGGGACGGCAACCCGGCCGACGCCGTGCTGTTCTACCGGCCCGAGGACCTGGGGCTGCGCAAGTTCTTCGCCGCGGGCCGCGCGGACGAGGCCCTGATGCGGCGGGTCGCGACGCTGGTGCACGAGCACGGCGGGGAGGTCGCCGCCGCCGACCTGCGCGAGCTCCTCGACATCGGGTCCGCCAGGCTGACCTCGCACGTCAACCTGCTGGAGCGGGCGGGCGCGGTCGAGGTCACCCACGGCGGCGGCCTGCGATACGCGCCGGACGGCCCGCCGCCGGACGAGGCCGCCGCCCGCGCGGTGGAGATCGACGATCTCCGGCACCGGATGGAGGACTCCCGGCTGGAGATGATGCGCGGCTACGCGGAGACCACCGGCTGCCGGCGCCGCTTCCTGCTGGAGTACTTCGGCGAGCCGTACGAGCGGTCGTGCGGCGACTGCGACACCTGCCGCTCGGGGACGGCGATCCCGCCGGAGACCGGCGACGGGCGCTTCCCCATGCACGCGGACGTACGGCACGCCGAATGGGGACACGGCATCGTGATGAGCCGGGAGCAGGACCGGATCACCGTGCTGTTCGACTCCGTGGGCTACAAGACGCTGGCGCTCGGCGTGGTCGACGAGCTGCTCGAAGTGGTCTGACGGATCACGAGAAGCACCCCGCCGGCTGGGCAATCATTACCGTTCGTGTCCTTGGCACCACTTGCAGTGGTTTCACCCTGTGTTGAGACTCGTAGGCGGAGGCCGTGAGTTCGGGGGTGGTACCGGTGCGGGAGGGAATCAGCACCAGGGAGACGTGGCCGTTCGAGTGCCTGCACTGCCTGCGGGTCTGGGAGGAGGAGTACGTCGTCCTCCGCACGCGCGACGAGCACGGCGACGACGTCGTCGTGTGGACCCGGGACGACGCGGCCGTCCAGCCGCCGTGGTCGGGGATGACCTGCCCCGGATGCGGCTGCGGGATCGTGACCACGTTTCCCATCGGCTATCTGGCCCACCATCCGGAGATCACGCTGGGCCGGCCCACGCCGCGGACCCCGCCCGGCGAGACGCCCGCGAGGGGCTGCCCCGCCCCGGTGACCACAGGCCTGGCCGAGCCCTGGTGAACGCCGCCGGCTCGGACGGCCCGGCGAGCTCCACCCGAGGCCGCTCGCGGTCCGGTGCGTGCCCGGCGGGCGTGGACAGCCGTGCCGCATCTCGCGAGGGGACCGGCCCTCGCCACCGAGCCCAGCCGTGTGCCGCGTCAGAACGCGCCGAGGCGCTCGGCTATCAGCATCGTTCCGGGTGCCCGCCGGCCTCCCGGGCCGGGCTTGGCGCTCAGGTCCTGCGACGTGATCTGGGTGCCGCACGCTCCACATGCGACGATGGGCGCGGCGTGATGGTCGCCGTGCTGGAATCGGATGGGCGGGCCGCCTTCGGGTGTCCGCCACCGGTCGCCCCACGCGGTCAGCGCCACCAGGATCGGTATGACCTGCTGCCCGGCTTCGGTCAAGGCATAACGGTCGCGGGGTGGACGTTCCTGGTAGCGCTCACGCCGCAGGATGCCGTTGCCGACCAGGCCGTTGAGTCGTTCGGTGAGCAGGTTCCGGCTTAAACCCAGGTCCTCCGCCAGCTCCGAGAACCGGTCGATACCCAGGTAGACGTCGCGCAGGATGAGCGGGGTCCACCAGTCCCCGACGACTTCCAGCGCGCGCGCCAGGGAACAGTGCATGTCGGCGAAGCTGGTTTGCCGCACGGCTCACACCCTTCCCGCGTCGGTGATGGGCGGTGCGACGGCCTCGGCGATTCCGTTCGAGCCCAGATGCTGGCACAGCCGCCACCAGCGCAGCGAGTCCTCGTGCACCTCGTACCAGGACACCCGCCCGAACCGCAGGCGTACGAACTGGACGAACACGTTCTCGTAGGGCTCGCCGAGCGGCGTGGTCGCCCGGACGGTGAACAGGCCGGCGATCCGGGTGTTCCATGGCGGCCCGTCGACGGCCACCTGCCGCAACTCGAACCGGGCATCGGGCAGGAGGCGGAACAGCCGGTCGAACCAGGCGGCCATCCCCGCCTGGGTGGTGCGCGTCCCGCCCAGGCTGGTGTCGCCCTGGAACGTCACCCGGAAGTCGGGGGCGAGCTGCTTGATGATCGCCTGATAGTCGTGGTCGTTCATGGACTGCCATGCACGCCGGTATTTGCGGCGGGCGATCATCCGGAACACAGCCCCTCCTCTGGTCAGTTCAATCCTGATACTAACTCTTCTGTTGTCCACAGGTGGAGCGAGGGGGCCCGGCGGATCCGGCAGAATGAGAGCCCCTCGGAGAGGGTGGACCCCGGAAGAAGGCGGATCAGGATCGTGACGACGTCCATTCAGCAGCGGATCGCCGAAGAGCTCGGCGTGCGCGAGAGTCAGGTCACCGCGGCCGTCGACCTGCTCGACGGCGGGGCGACGGTGCCGTTCATCGCCCGCTACCGCAAGGAGGCCACGGGCGCGCTCGACGACGCCCAGCTGCGCACGCTGGAGGAGCGGCTGCGCTACCTGCGCGAGCTGGAGGAGCGGCGGGCCGCGATCCTCGACTCGATCCGCTCCCAGGGCAAGCTCGACGAGGCCCTGGAAGCGCGGATCATGGAGGCCGATTCGAAGGCCCGGCTGGAGGACATCTACCTGCCCTTCAAGCCCAAGCGCCGCACGAAGGCGCAGATCGCCAGGGAGCTGGGGCTGGAGCCGCTGGCGGACGCGCTGCTCGCCGACCCGGCGCTGGATCCCCAGGCGACCGCGGAGGGGTACGTGCGCGAGGGCGTGGCCGACGCCGCCGCCGCGCTGGAGGGCGCCAGGGCCATCCTGGTCGAGCGCTTCGCGGAGGACGCCGACCTCATCGGCGACCTGCGGGAGCGGATGTGGTCCCGCGGGCGGCTGATCTCGCAGGTACGGGAGGACAAGCAGGAGTCCGGGGCCAAGTTCTCCGACTACTTCGACTTCTCCGAGCCCTTCACCCGCCTGCCCTCGCACCGCATCCTCGCGATGTTCCGGGGCGAGAAGGAGGAGGTGCTCACGCTCACCCTCGACCCTGAGGCCGAGGAGCCGAACGACTACGAGGCGCGGATCGCCCGGCGCTTCGGCATCGCCGACCTCGGCCGCCCGGCCGACAAGTGGCTGCTCGACACGGTGCGCTGGGCCTGGCGGACCCGCGTCCTCGTGCACCTGGGCATCGACCTGCGCACCCGGTTGTGGCAGGCGGCCGAGGAGGAGGCCGTGCGCGTGTTCGCGGCCAACCTGCGCGACCTGCTGCTGGCCGCACCCGCCGGGACGAGGCCGACCATGGGCCTCGACCCGGGGCTGCGCACCGGTGTGAAGGTCGCGGTCGTGGACGCCACCGGCAAGGTCGTGGCCACCGAGACCATCTACCCGCACGAGCCCAAGCGGCAGTGGGACCAGTCGCTCGCGGTGCTGGCCCGGCTGGCGACCGAGCACAAGGTGGAGCTGATCGCCATCGGCAACGGCACCGCGTCGCGGGAGACCGACAAGCTCGCCGGTGAGCTGGTCAAGCACATGCCGCACCTCACCAAGATCGTGGTCTCGGAGGCCGGGGCCTCGGTGTACTCCGCGTCGGCCTACGCCTCCCAGGAGCTGCCGGGCCTGGACGTCTCGCTGCGCGGCGCGGTGTCGATCGCACGGCGCCTGCAGGACCCGCTGGCCGAACTGGTCAAGATCGACCCCAAGTCCATCGGCGTCGGCCAGTACCAGCACGACGTGTCCGAGGTGAAGCTGTCGCGCTCACTCGACGCGGTGGTGGAGGACTGCGTGAACGCGGTGGGCGTGGACGTCAACACCGCGTCCGCCCCGCTGCTGACCCGCGTCTCCGGCATCGGCGCCGGACTGGCGGAGAACATCGTCGCGCACCGTGACGCCAACGGGCCGTTCCGCTCGCGGACCGGCCTGAAGGAGGTGCCGCGGCTCGGCCCGAAGGCGTTCGAGCAGTGCGCGGGCTTCCTGCGCATCCCCGGCGGCGACGACCCGCTCGACGCCTCCAGCGTGCACCCGGAGGCCTACCCGGTGGTGCGCCGCATCCTCGACTTCACCAAGAGCGACCTGCGCACCCTGATCGGCAACACCTCCGCGCTCCGCTCGCTGAGGCCGTCGGACTTCGTCGACGACACCTTCGGACTGCCGACCGTCACCGACATCCTCAAGGAACTGGAGAAGCCGGGCCGCGACCCCCGCCCGGCGTTCAAGACCGCCACGTTCAAGGAGGGCGTCGAGAAGCCGTCCGACCTGTCGCCCGGCATGATCCTTGAGGGCGTCGTCACCAACGTCGCCGCGTTCGGGGCGTTCGTCGACGTCGGCGTGCACCAGGACGGCCTGGTCCACGTGTCCGCGATGTCCAACTCGTTCGTGAAGGACCCGCGCGAGGTGGTCAAGCCCGGCGACATCGTCCGGGTCAAGGTGCTCGACGTGGACCTCCAGCGCAAGCGCATCTCGCTCACGCTGCGCCTGGAGGACGAGACCGCGGGCAACGGCCGCAGGGGCGGGCCGAACGGCGAGGCCCGCGACGACCGGCAGGGCGGCCGGCGTGGCCAGCCGCGCCAGAACCAGTCCCGTCAGAACGCGTCCCGTCAGAACCAGGGCGGCCAGAACCAGAACAGCAAGGGTGGCGGCTCGGGCCGCGGCAACGGCCGGGGCTCGGGCGGCGCGCCGCTCGGCGGGGCCATGGCCGAGGCCCTGCGCCGGGCCGGTCTGGCCGACCCCGGCTCCGGCGACCGCCGTTCCCGCTGACGCGCCCCACCCGATCCGCCGGCCTCTCGCGCCCGGCGCCCGCCTTCGGTGCGCCGGGACCGCGTCCGGCGACGGAAAATGCCCCGCGAGTCAGTGGACGCGGGGCACAGGGTTGATCAGGCACGATGGACGGTCATTCGGTCACTGCTGCTGCTGTTGCTGCTGCTGACCTCCGCGGCCCTGCTGCTGCTGTTGTTGTTGCTGCTGTTGCTGACCGCCGCGGCCCTGCTGCTGCTGTTGTTGCTGCTGTTGACCGCCGCGGCCCTGTTGCTGTTGCTGTTGTTGCTGCTGCTCCCGAAGGTGGCGGTGGTGATGGCGATGGTGGTGCCTGCCACGGCATCTGCCTCCCGGGCAGTCCCCCGTGGTCGACGGCCGGATGACCTGCTCGGTCGTGCCGGCGGCGTTGGCGGGCTGCGTCTGAATCGCGACAGGGACGACGAGAGCCGAAGCCGTCATGACGGCAGCAGCCAATGCTTCTTTGAACATGGGTATCCCTCCGTCGGCTCCGTGACGAGAAAGCGGACGACATCCGAATTCACGGAGCTCGAATCGATCCATCGAACCTTGGATCTGGACCCTGTTTCTCACGCTAGAGGCAGCAAACGCGCCAGTCACCCATCAGGGGGCAAATAAGCATTTAGAGCAGCAGAAAGCACAAAAGCCGGAACGTGCGGGATTATCCGCCTCGATTCGAACAGGTCGCCGATTACCACTTTGCCCAGGCCTGGAGCCGATTCCCCCTGATGTGGAATTCCACTTGGTGCTTTGTGGGCGTCGGACGGGTCTCACGACCGCCCCGGCGTCGCCCGTGGCGGGGCCGTCCGCGCGCTCAGCAAGCTCCCGCCAGGGCCGTCGGGGGCCGACGTGAGCAGGTCCTCCAGGACGGCGGCGAGGGCGGCGACCCCGGCGAGGCAATCGGCCTCCTCGGCGTGCTCGTACGGCGAGTGCGAGACGCCCGTGGGGTTGCGCACGAACAGCATGGCCGCCGGGACCTCGCCGGCGAGGATGCCCGCGTCGTGCCCCGCCCCCGTGGGCAGCACCGGCACGCCGCCGAGGACGTGCACGACGCGGTCACGCAACGGCACGTCGAAGTTCACGACCGCCGTGTAGGACTCCCGGGTCACCTCGGCCCCTTCGGCCGCCCGGGCCGTCTCCTCGACGAGCCTGTCCAGCAGGGCGGCGTCCGGCGCCCGGCCGTCGAGCCAGGCGCTGACCAGCGACGCGATGGCGTTGGTGCCGTTGGGCTCGACCCTGATCCTGCCGAAGGTGGCCAGGGCCCCCAGGCGCTCGGCGTTCGCCCGGGCGGCCAGCACCGCCGCCGCGTACGCCGGCATGGGATCGCGCCGGTCCTCCAGCCGGGTGGTCCCGGCGTGGTTGGCCTCCCCGCGGAAGTCGAAGCGCCAGCGGCCGTGCGGCCAGATCGCGGAGGCGACCCCGACCGGGTGCGGCGTGTCGGCGAGGTGACGGCCCTGCTCGACGTGCAGTTCCACGAACGCGCCGATCCGCGCGAGACGCTCGTCGTCACGCCCGGCGGCCGCCGGGTCGCGTCCCGCCCGCTCCATCGCCGCCGCCAGGGTGACGCCGTCCGCGTCGCGCAGCGCCCCCGCCGTCTCGGGACGGACGGCGCCGGTCATCAGCCGCGATCCCAGGCAGGCCAGGCCGAACCTGGCGCCCTCCTCCTCGGTGAAGTTCACCACCGCCAGCGGCCGCTCCGGCCGTAGCCCGCGCGCCGACAGGGCGTCGAGCGCGGCGAACGCCCCCACCACGCCCAGCGGGCCGTCGTACGCCCCGCCGTCGGGCACGGAGTCCAGGTGGGACCCGGTCACCACGGCGTCACCCGCCATGGGATCGCCCAGCCAGGCCCACTGGTTGCCGTTGCGGTCGGTCTCGTACGTCAGGCCACGCACCCGGGCCTGCTCGGCGAACCAGGCCCGGCACTCCGCGTCCGCCGCCGTCCAGGCGTGCCGGCGATATCCGCCCGTCGCGTCGCACCGGCCCACGGGGAGCAGGTCGCGCCACATCCGGCGGAAGCCGTCCGCCACCTCCACCGCCGGGATGCGCTGGGTCCCCTCAGGCATCGGCGTCCGGCGTCGCCCCGGCCATCGGGACGCGTACGCCACGATCCCTGGCGACCTCGGCGGCCCGGTCGTATCCCGCGTCCACGTGCCGGATCACCCCCATGCCGGGGTCGTTGGTCAGCACCCGGCGGATCTTCTCCCCCGCCAGCGGCGTGCCGTCGGCGACGGTGACCTGTCCCGCGTGGATGGAACGGCCGATGCCGACCCCGCCGCCGTGGTGGATCGACACCCAGGACGCGCCGGAGGCCACGTTGACCATGGCGTTGAGCAGCGGCCAGTCGGCGATCGCGTCGGAGCCGTCCATCATGCCCTCCGTCTCCCGGTAGGGCGAGGCGACCGAGCCGCAGTCGAGGTGGTCGCGGCCGATCACGATGGGCGCGGAGATCTCCCCTGACGCGACGAGGTCGTTGAACCGCTCGCCGGCCCGGTCGCGCTCGCCGTACCCCAGCCAGCAGATCCGCGCGGGCAGGCCCTGGAACCGCACCCGCTCCCCCGCCATCCGGATCCACCGGGCCAGCGGCTCGTTGTCGGGGAAGAGATCGAGGATCGCGCGGTCGGTCGTCGCGATGTCGGCCGGATCGCCGGACAGCGCCGCCCACCGGAACGGGCCCTTCCCCTCGCAGAACAGCGGCCGGATGTAGGCGGGCACGAACCCCGGGAAGTCGAACGCCCGCGCGTACCCGGCGAGGCTCGCCTCGCCCCTGATCGAGTTGCCGTAGTCGAACACCTCCGCGCCCGCGTCCTGGAAGCCGACCATCGCCTCGACGTGCCGGGCCATCGACTCGCGGGCGCGGCGGGTGAACCCTTCGGGGTCCTTGCGCGCCAGCGCGGCCATGTCCTCGAACGCGACGCCCACCGGCAGGTACGCCAGGGGGTCGTGCGCGCTCGTCTGGTCGGTCACGATGTCGATCTCCGCGCCCCCGGCCAGCAGGGCGGGCACGGCCTCGGCCGCGTTGGCCACGACCCCGATGGACAGCGGGCGGCGCGCGTCCCTGGCCTCGTACGCCAGGCGCAGCGCCTCGTCCAGGCTCTCGGCCCGGACGTCGAGGTAGCGGTGGCCGATGCGGCGCTCGACGCTGCGCGGGTCGCAGTCGACGCAGATCGCCACGCCGCCGTTCATCGTGACCGCGAGCGGCTGCGCACCGCCCATACCGCCGAGCCCGGCCGTTAGCGTGATCGTCCCGGCGAGGCTGCCGCCGAACCTCTTGGCCGCGACCGCCGCGAACGTCTCGTACGTCCCCTGGAGGATGCCCTGGGTGCCGATGTAGATCCACGAACCGGCCGTCATCTGGCCGTACATCGTGAGCCCGAGCCGCTCCAGCCGCCGGAACTCCGGCCACGTCGCCCAGTCGCCGACGAGGTTGGAGTTGGCGATGAGCACCCGCGGAGCCCACTCGTGGGTGGTCATCACTCCGACCGGCCGGCCCGACTGCACCAGCAGGGTCTCGTCGGCCCGCAGGGTGGTGAGCTCACGCACGATGGCGTCGTACGACGGCCAGTCGCGGGCCGCCTTGCCGCTGCCGCCGTAGACGACGAGCCGCTCCGGATGCTCGGCGACCTCGGGGTCGAGGTTGTTCATCAGCATGCGCAGGGCGGCCTCCTGCGGCCAGCCCCGCGTGTTCAGCGCGCCGCCGCGCGGGGCCCGGATCGCAGCCCGGTCGTGCGGGGCCCTGTTGTCGTGCGGGGCCCTGTCGTTGGGAGCGCTGTCGTCGAGCGCGCTGTCGTTGGGAGCGCTGCCGCCGTCGTCAGCCACGAGTCCTCCTTCCACCCGCGCCCACGGCGCATGGTCCCATTCATCCTCATTGAATGAATAGATTCAGTCAATGAGGAACACTCCGCGGGCCGCGGCCGACGCCTCGAACGCCTCCAGGCGGGCCTGCGCCCCGGGCAGTTCGTCGCACATCGCCTCGAGCAGCACCCGGCCGAGCATCATCGGCGCGCACGCCGTGTCGAACACCAGATGCGTGCCCACCGCGGCGGTGAGCAGAACGTGCGACAGACCGGCGAGGGCCGGCACCCGCCGGTCCGAGACCGTCACGACGGCCAGCCCGGCCGTGCGGGCGGCCCGGAGGGCGTCCACCAGTTCGGCCGGGTAGCGCGGCAGGGCGAAGCACAGCAAGGCCGTCGCCCCGGCCGCCGCCGCCTGCTCGACGCGGTCGGCCAGGAGCGACCCCGCCTCGTGCAGGAGCCGTACGTCGGGGTGGACCTTCGCCGCGAAGTAGGCGAACCCGGCGGCCTGGGCCGCGGCGGCCCGCAGGCCCAGCACCGGCAGCGGCCGCGAGGCGGCGAGCAGGCGGGCCGCCGCGGCGACGGGTGCCGGGTCGTCCAACGACCGGGCGAGGGCGCGCAGGTTCTCGATCTCCGCCAGCACGGCCCGCCGGTATCCGCCACCCGCGCCCGTTGCCCGGCCCCGTCCGGAATCGGGATCCGCGGGCGCGAGATCCGGGTGCGCGGAGTCCTCGGGCACGCGGTCCTCAGGCACGCGGTCCTCGGGCACGGGGTCCTCAAGCAGGGGGCGCGCGGGCGGGCCGGGCCGTGCGCCCAGCTCGCGGAACCTGCGCCGGAGGCCGGGGTATCCGCCGTAGCCGAGCGCGATCGCGAAGCGGGTCACCGACGGCTGGCTGACCCCGGCCAGCTCGGCCACTTCGATGCTCGACAGGAACGGCGCGTCGGCGGCGTGCTGCGCGAGGCAGTGGGCGATCCTGCGCTGCACGGGCGTCAGCCGGTGCCCGTCGAACAGCCGCAGCAGGCGGGACGCGGCGTCGCCGTCAAGGCCGCCGAGGGCGCCGAGGGCACCGGGGACGTCGCGGTCATCGCAGTCATCGCCCTGATCGCGGTCGCCGGCCGGGCCGTCGTCCGCGTCGTGGCCGGTGTTCATCGTCCCCCCGCCTCCTCTGCCCGCCTCGGGCCGTCCGGTCTGCATGCTTTCATTCATCACGCAGTCTCCAGGGAGGGTTGTCCACAGGCAAGGCGCCCTCGGCGCGACCGGCGCGGAGATTGCCTAGTCTGATCGGCAGAACCCAGCAAGGAGATTGCCGTTGAATACCGGTGGTTTGAGAAGTGGTGCCCTGGGCCGTCGCGTGGGGCTCGTCTCGGGAGCGGCCGCCCTGGCGGCGGCGGTGTGGGCGGTGCGGGACGTCCCCGCCGCGCTGGGGGCGCGGCCGTCGGGCGAGCGGGCGCGCCGGGTGCGGCGCTCCAGGCAGTTCCGCGACGGCGCGTTCCGCAACACGACCCCCAGTCCCGTCCTCCCGCCGGGGACCAGGCAGCAGGTCGCCCGCGAGTTCCTCCGCCGGACCCAGCGCAAACCCCGCCTGCCCGTTCCCCTGATGACTCCCGGCCCGTCCCAGGGCGGCGACCTCGACGCCGTCTGGTACGGCCACTCCTCCGCACTGATCGAGATCGAGGGGCGGCGGGTGCTGCTCGATCCGGTGTGGAGCGAGCGCTGCTCCCCGGCGTCGTTCACCGGACCGCGTCGCCTGCACCCTCCGCCGGTGCCGCTTCATCAGTTGCCCGAGCTCGACGCGATCGTCATCTCGCACGACCACTACGACCACCTCGACATGGACACGGTGCGCCTGCTGGCCCGCACGCAGTCCGCGCCGTTCCTGGTCCCGCTCGGGGTCGGCGCCCATCTCGAACGGTGGCGGGTGCCCGCGTCCCGGATCATCGAGCTCGACTGGAACGAGGAGGCCACGGTGTCCGGCCTCCGGTTCGTGGCGACCCCCGGCCGTCACTTCTCCGGCCGCGGGTTCCGCCGGGACCAGACCCTCTGGGCCTCGTGGGTCGTGGCGGGCGAGCGCCGGCGGGTCTTCTACACCGGCGACTCCGGCTATTTCGACGGGTACGCCGCGATCGGCGAGGAGCACGGGCCGTTCGACCTGTCGGTGATCCAGATCGGCGCCTACAGCAAGGGCTGGCCGGACATCCACATGACGCCCGAGGAGGCGATCCTCACCCACCTCGACGTGCGCGCCCGGGTGCTGCTGCCGGTGCACTGGGGCACGTTCTCGCTCGCCCCGCACGCCTGGAGCGACCCGATCGACCAGCTGTGGCGGGAGGCCAAGGCACGCGACGTGCGCCTCGTGGTGCCGCGGCCGGGCGAGCGCGTCGCGGTCGACGACCCGCCGCCGGTGGACGGCTGGTGGCAGACGATCCTGTGAGGAGCCGGTTCCGCGCCGGCCGGTCAGTTCATCTGGGCGGTGTCGGTATGGGCCGTGCCAGGGGGCATGGCCGCCGGATGGCTGAACGCGTCGGCGCGGGTCGGATACACGGTGAGCCGCGAGATGAGGCCGAGCAGCGAGAACAGGTGACGCATCTGCGGGCTCATCCCGCAGACCGCGCCGTCGCCGTCCTTCGGCGGGGTGCGGACGCAGGCGTCGATGAGCACCCTCATGCCGGCGCTGTCGATGAACCGCAGCTTCTCCACGTCGAACAGGATGCGCGTCGCGGGACGGGCCAGGAGGGGGGCCACCCGCTCACGCAGCCGGGGGACCGTGATCACGTCGAGTTCGCCGCTGAGAGTGACGAGGGTGAAGGGAGGTGACTGCGCCACCGACACCTGGAAGTCGTGCAAGGGTCCCACCTCCGTTGGTGAGATGACCCCACCGGAAACGCTTCCGGACTCGCCCATATTACGCGCAACGGGCGATTAATCCCATATCGCCGAGGAAAACCGTGTTCAGGTTTCACCTGCGTCCCTCGGGTAGTCGCGGTCCATGGGCATACGAGCAACGGCGGTCGTCTGTCTCGCGCTGCTCGCCACCGCGCCGATCGCCACAGGGTGCGCCTCGGCGGAGGACACCTCGGTCTCCGCGACGGCGCAGCGGTTCCTGTCCGCGGCCGGGGAGGGGCGGGGAGGACAGGCGTGCCTTCTCCTGGCCCCCAAGGCCGCGCGATCGCTGGACGACTGCGAGAAACAGATCGTGTCGATCGGGCTGCGGGCCGGCCCGGTGCGCGGCGTCGACGTCTGGGGCGACGAGGCGCGCGTGCGGGTGGACGGCGACACGCTCTTCCTGCACCGGTTCCCCGACGGCTGGCGGGTCCGGGCCGCGGGCTGCGAACCCCGGCCCGACCAGCCGTACGAATGCGAGGTGGAGACGTGAACGGTGCGCGCACGCTCTACGCGGTGCTGCTGATCACGATCGCTCTGGTCCTCGCGTACGTGATCGTCGTCGGCCTGGCGGGGAGGTAGCGGCGATGAAGCGCTTGATCAGGGACAACGCGCTCGCGCTGTGCTTCCTGCTGCTGTTCCTGGTCACCCTGGCCGGGCAGTCGGTCGCGGGCGCGGCGGCCTTCAACCAGGAACAGGTGGCCGACGGCGGCTCTCCCGTCACCTGGACCGAATACGTCACCTCGTCGAGTTTCGCCGTCGACGTCGCCGAGAACTGGCAGTCGGAGTATCTGCAGTTCTTCCTCTACATCCTCATCACCGTCTGGCTGATCCAGCGCGGCTCGCCGGAGTCGAAGAAGAGAGGCGAGGAGGGCCTGGAGTCCGACGCCGAGCAGAAGGTCGGCCCGTACGCCGACCCCGGCTCCCCCACCTGGGCGGCGGCGCCCGGCTGGCGGCGGACGGTCTTCAGTCACTCCCTGGGGATCGCGATGGGCGTGCTCTTCCTGCTGTCCTGGCTGGCCCAGTCGGTCGCCGGCCTCGCGGCGTACAACAACGAGCAGCTCGCCCAGTTGGAGGACCCCGTCGGCTGGGGCGGCTACGTGACCTCCCCCGAATTCTGGAACCGCACGCTGCAGAACTGGCAGTCGGAGTTCCTGGCGGTCGCCTCCATGGTCCTGCTGGCGATCTTCCTGCGGGAGCGTGGCTCACCGCAGTCGAAGAAGGTCGGCGACCCGCACTCCGAGACGGCGTCCACCGGCTGAAGGACTCCACGCCACCGGATGACAATCCCGGTCAAAGCCTCCGAATGTCCACGTTTGTCGCATTCCATGGTTTGGGTACGCCCAGCGCCAATCGTGGGGAGGAGCACCGAGATGACGTTCAATCCGCTGCAGGAGCGGGGGATCCCGCTGGACCGGCAGGTGCGCAACTGGCGCGAGCTGAATGTCACGCCGATCGATCCCGACCGCGCCGATCCCTACACCCGGTGCCGGATCATCACGATGAACGGCATCGAGATTGAAGCGATCATGTTCAGCCACCATTTCGCCAGGCGCTGCCCCGATCTGGAGGTGCGGCAGCGCCTGGCCGAGGTGCGCTACATCGAGGCCCAGCAGCAGAAGACGGTCAACTGGTTGCTGCCAGGGCAGTCCTCGGTGCTGGAGACGACCCTCGCCTACGAGCAGGTGGCGGTGGACCTGACCGCCTGGGTGGCCCGCATGGAGCCCGACCCCTATCTCAAGCAGGCCTACCAGTTCGGCGTGCTGGAGGACTTCGACCACCTGTACCGGTACGCGAACCTGTACGAGATGATCGAGCACCGCAAGGCCGAGAAGATCGTCGACCAGCTGACCGAGGTGATGCCGGGCCGGCCGACGAAGATGCACCACCGCCACCCGGCCGACAACGTCCGCGAGCACTACAACCGGGAGACGGCGCAGGCGGTCTCCAAGCTGCACGCGTTGACCATCATGTCCGCCGAGCAGCAGACGATGAACTTCTACATGAACGTCGGCCCGATGTACATGGAGCCGATCGCGCGGCAGCTCTACCAGGAGATCGGGCTGATCGAGGAAGAGCACGTCACGCACTACGAGTCGCTGCTCGATCCGGGCGAGTCGTGGTGGGAGCAATGGCTCAACCACGAGTACAACGAGTGCTACCTGTACCACTCGTTCATGGAGACCGAGTCCGACCCGAGGATCAAGGCGATCTGGGAGCTGCACCTGAACATGGAGCTGGAGCACCTGCGGATCGCCGCGGACCTGTTCCGCCGGCACGAGGAGCGCGACCCGGAGCAAGTGGTGGCCCGGGAGCTGCCGAAGCCGGTGACGTTCGAGCCGAACAAGGAGTACCTGCGCGAGCTGATCGCCACGCAGATCGACTACACGACGCTGGGCACGGGGTACGTCCAGGAGGCCCACGAGCGGTTCCAGCGCTGGCAGGAGCAGCTCATGGGCGGGGAGGAACCGCCCAGCGAGCGCGTCATCGACGAGAACCGCGCCAGGTCGGGCGACGAGTACCGCCTGGAGACCGAGGGAACCCACCCTCTCTACAGCCTGCGCACCCACTGAGGACGGGCCCCGGCCCGGGTCCGCGACGCACGCACGCGTACGGGATCCGAGCCGGGGATCACGCCCTTACCTGCGCAGCGCCTGCCGGATGAGATCGCGCGCCCGATCCATGATCGCCGCGGGCGGGCCCAGCAGCAGGTTCCTCGTCATCGACTCCACCCCCGGGTGCGGGCGGGTCGGGGCCATCGCCTCGGCGGCCCGCACCCCGAGCGCCATCGCCCGCCGCTCGGCCGCCGTCGTCTCGGCCCGGAGCCTGGTGAACTCGTAACGCTCCTCGGCCCGCGCGTGCGTGAGCACGGCCATGCGCAGCGTGTTCAGCTCGGGCATGAAGCCGGGGTGCTCCGGGCCCATCTCGTCCAGCCTGCGGAGCATCTGCTTGGCCTCGCGCTCCTCCCTGAGCCGGTCGGCCACCACGCCCGCTCCCCCCTCCACCCGCAGCCGGGTGTAGGGGTGGACGATCTCCTCCTCCGCCGTCTCGTGGACGGCCAGCATGCGCACCAGCCGCCGGAACGGCTCGTGGCGCCTGCCCGGCGCGGCGTGCTCCACCTCGTCGAACATGTCCCTGATCAGCGAGTGCTGGTGGACGAGCAGGTCGACGACGTCGCCTTCCTTCATCAGTTCGGGCACCGGATGCTGCACGTCGGTCATGTCCCTCTCCCCTCGGATACGGCGCCCGGCCTCCCCGCGGGAGGCCGGGCACCGGACGAAACGGGACCACGGTCGAGCCTGACCGCACATGGCGGACACCCGGCTATCTACCCCTGAGGCGAGGTGATCAGCAGCCGATCGGGCTCGACCCCAGCGCCACGTCGTCGTACCAGATGGTGTCCGAGTCGCCGCCGTAGCTCTCCCAGCCCAGGCGGAACGTCGTGGGCCGCGGCGCGGTGGAGCGGCGCAGCCACTGGGCGTCCACGTCGGTGGTCGGCGTGCCGTCCACCCGCAGGCCGGCGATCTCCTGGTCGTCCAGGTACGTACGCATGGCCTGCTGCGTGGTGTCGATCTGGAAGCGCAGGCAGACCCAGCGGTTGACGGGCAGCGGGGCGCTCAGCGCGACGCCGGAGGGGCTCTGCTCGGGCAGCGTGGCGTCGTCGGACTCCCGGTTCCACTGCAGCGCGCCGTTCTGGCCGCCGATGCGCAGGTCCTTGCCGCCGTCCCTGGAGTCCGCCATGGTGATCATCGCGACGTGGCCCGCCGGGAGCGCGGTCGTGTGGCGCACCCACATGCGCCCGTACACCACGGGCGAGACGGAGGAGACGTTCTTGGTGGTCGCGGCGAAGATGTGGTTGCAGTAGTTGCCGCCGCCGTTGATCCGCAGCGACCTGCCGCCGCTGTGCACGGTGGCGGTGTCGATCGTGGCGGTGCCGGTGCCCGAGCAGTTCGGGGTGGTCACCTGCCACTCACCCGACGGCGTGCCCGACTGGTCCTCGAAGCCGGAGCAGACGACCAGCCCGGTCCCCGAGCAGCCGGACGGCGTGGGCGTCACCGACGGACTGGGCGAGGGAGACGGCGAAGGGGACGGCGAGGGCGAAGGAGAGGGAGAGGGAGACGGCGAGTGGTCCACGGTCGGTGACGGCGTGGGCGAGGGCGAAGGGGACGGCGACGGCGAGTGGTCCACCGTCGGCGACGGGGTCGGCGACGGCGAGGGAGAGGGAGAGGGAGAGGAGGTGCCGCCGCACGGCACGCCGTTCAGCGACCAGTCGGACGGCGTCGTGAGGCTGCCCGACCAGGTGCCCTGGAATCCGAAGTCGGCGGCGCCGCCCGTGGCCAGCGAGCCGTTCCAGGCCACGTTGGTCGCGGTCACGGTCGTGCCCGACTGGCTGACCTGGGCGTTCCAGGCGTTGGTGATCTGCTGGCCGGTGCCCGCCGTCCAGCGCAGCGTCCATCCGCTGACCGCCGAGCCGAGGTTGGTGAGCCGCACCGAGGCGGTGAAGCCGCCCGGCCACTGGTTGGTCGTGTAGTCCACCTTGCAGACGGGAGCCGCGGTGGCGGGGCCGGGCACCAGCACGACCACGAGGCCGGCGACCAGCGCGGCCAGGGCCGCGACCAGACGCGCCGCCGGAGAGCCCGGCAGGCCGCGGGCGGCGAGGCGATGCCCTCGGAAGGGACGGAACTGCTTCATGCGTACCTCGATTTCTGCGCATCTGCTCGTTCGGCACGCCACCCGGCTCGCGCCCGGCCCTCCTCCCGAAACGAGCACGGACAGGCGAGGGCAGGCGCTCCCGCTCGGGGCCGCGGCCACTGGGACAGATGGGTCGCGACGCTGCGGCCCCCGGACGCAGATGTTTTCTCCGGGTCGCGGAAACGGTCAACGGACGCCGCCGCTCCCGGGCCGGTCCCGCCCCCACGGCGACGACGCCCGCGCAGCTCACGGGCACGGCGGCGGCCCGGGGCGGCCGGGCGCGGGCGACGGGGCGAACTGAATCTTTCACCGCGGGCACCCCCCGCGCACCCGCGCACGGGACGCCCCCGCCCGCTGTCCCCGCCCAATGCGCCCCGGCCGGTGCCCCCGGGCACCCGACTCTCGTAGTCTTCGCACTGACACGCGCGAACGCAAAGGACAACCCCCAATGGCAGATGCAGGGTCCTGGGTCGTCGTCGGGCTCGACAACGGCGGCACAAGCAACAACGCGACCGTTCTCGACGCCTCGGGGCGGTTCCTCGTGGACCGGATGGTCGAGACCCCGAGCCTCGTACGGGAGGGTCCTGAGGTCGCGGTCGAGCAGCTTCTGCTCGCCCTCGACAACGTGCTGGAGCTGACCGGCACGCCGCGCTCCACCGTACGCGCGGTGGGCCTGGACACCCCCGGCCCGGCCAGCGCCGACGGGGTGATCTCCTCTAAGGGCGCGACCAACTTCGTCGATCCCGGCTGGTTCGGCTTCGACTTCCGGGGGGCCCTGGAGTCCCGGCTGGGGCTGCCGGTCGTCTACAACAACGACGGCAACGCCGCGGCCCTCTACTCCCACCACGTACGCTTCGGGCCGGACGCCTGGCAGCACTCGTCGGTCTCGGCGATCGTCGGCACCGGCCTCGGCGGCGGCGTCATCCAGTCGGGACACGTGGTGAAGGGCGCCGCCGGGATGGCCGGCGAGCTCGGGCACGTCCACATCCCCCTGCAGGGCCTGCTGGAGGACGACCAGCCGCTGCCCGAGTGCAACTGCGGCTTCATCGGGGACGCCGAGAGCGTCGCCTCGCTGACCGGCATCGAGAAGAACCTGCTGCCCTACTGGCTGACCCGCTTCCCCGGCCACGAGCTCCACGGGGTCGAGCCCGCCGGCAAGGCCGCCAAGCTGCTGCGCGGCTACGGCGAAAGCGGCGACCCGCTCGCGCTCAAGGTCTTCGAGCAGCAGGCCATGGCCATCGGCAGGCTGTTCACCGTCGCGGCCAACTTCACCGACCCGGACGCGTACTTCCTGGGCGGCGGGGTGGTCGAGGCGGCCCCGCACTTCCGCGAGTGGTTCCTGGAGAAGGTCCGCGAGCACACCCTGCTGCGCGAGGAGCAGCGGCGGGTGGCCACGGTGACGCTGGTGGAGGACCTCGACATGGCCGGCGCCAGGGGCGCGGCGCTCGCCGCCCTCGCCGAGATCGTGGGCCGCTGACAGCTGTTCACGATCGGACCCGGCCGGGGCGTTCGATCTGGACGGATCACACGCCCGGCCGGGGTCCGGTGAACGGAACGTCCAGGGCGGGTTGCGAATCTCGTTCGGTTCGGCACGATGCGGACTCGTGAACGACACAGACCTGCTCAACGGCCGCCGCTTCGTGATGATCAGCTCCACGGCCAGCGCGGTGGACGCCGACGCGCCCACCGAGTTCGCGTACGAGGAGTCGGGCGGCGTCATCTGGGGGCACTACACGGGCGACACCGTCGTCCACGGCCGGTTCGTCGGCACCCGGGACGCCGACCGCATCGAGCTGTCCTACGTCCACCTGCTGAAGACCGGCGAGCGCGCGAGCGGCCGCAGCACCAGCCGCATCGAGACGGCCGAGGACGGCCGGCTGCGCCTGGTGGAGGAGTTCCAGTTCGAGGGCGACGACGCCACCCACGTCAGCGTCTGCGCCGAAGTGGTCTCCTGATCCGTCCCTGCTAAGTCGCGTCCCTTCTAAGTCGCGTCGCGCAGCGCGGCACGGCCCTCGGCCGCGCCGACGAAGCGCATCTTGCCGAGCGGCAGCCCCTGTCCCTGCTCGGGCTCGGAGGAGGCCGAGGGGGCGGGCCGCCGCGGGGCGCCGCGGCCCCGGTCCCGCTCCCGGTCGCTCGGCAGCACGTACGGCCGCCTGAGCACCTCGTCGAGGATGAACACGGTCTCCGTGGCCTTGACGGCCGGGATGTTGGCCAGCCGCTCGGTGACCATCGCGTGCACCTCGGCCACGTCGGCCATCCTCACCTGGATCATGGCGTCGTGCTGCCCGGTGGTGATGGCGCAGTACTCCACCTCCGGCATCTGCGCGAGCTGGGCGCGGAACTGCCGCCACATCTGCTGGCGCACGGTCACGAAGATCAGCGCGACGATGCCGAGGCCGGCCCGCTGGTGGTCGATCTCGGCCGTGAAGCGCCTGATCACGCCGTCGGCGCGCAGCGCCTCGAAGCGCGTGTAGGCGTTGGCCCGGGAGATCCCCACCCGCTCGGCGAGGGCGGACACCGAGACGCGCCCGTTGTCCCTGAGCACCTCGAGGATCTTGAGATGGGTGGCGTCCAGCTCCAGGCCGATGCCGATCCGTCCAGTGGCGCCGCCTCCGGACCCCGAGTTGCTTGACATTTCGGTCACTGGTTCACCCTCCAGGGGAGATTCGTCTCGGCTTGGCCGCAGGAGCTGGACTTTCTGCCGGACAATCCTGGACGATCGGCGACCAAACGTCCACACGGCCAATGGGTTGGCCAATTTTCGGAGGACCACAATGACGACCCGTTCGTGGCAGGCGAGGGCCGGCCTTCTGCCGGTCGCGCTGACCGGCGCACTCGCCCTCGCGGCCTGCTCCGGCGGCGGCTCGTCCAGCAGCACCCCAAGCGGCGCCGCGGGCAAGACGCTCGTGATAGACACCTCGTTCGACCTCAAGACGGCGGACCCCGGCCGGACCTACGAGCCCACCGGTCTCATCGTCGGCAAGGCGACCTACGACACCCTCCTCACGTTCGAGGGCGGCGACGTCACCAAGCCGGTGCCCGCGCTCGCCGAGTCGTACGAGCTGTCGTCCGACGGCACGACGCTGACGCTCAAGCTGCGCAAGGACGCGACGTTCTCCGACGGCTCGCCGGTCACCGCCGACGACGTGGTGTTCTCCCTCACCCGCGTGCGCGACATGAAGGGCACCCCGTCGTTCCTGCTCGACGGCGTGGAGATCGCCAAGACCGACGACACCACCGTCACGCTGACCTCGAAGACGCCCAACCCGGCGATGCCGTTCATCCTGCCCAACCCCGCGCTCGGCATCCTCAACTCCAAGGTCGCCAAGGAGCACGGCGCGACGGCCGACGCCGGCGACAAGGCCGAGCAGTACCTCAACTCCGCCTCGGCGGGCTCCGGGCCGTACACGATCGAGTCGTTCAACGTGAACAGCCAGGTCGTGCTGAAGGCGAACGCCAAATACTGGGGCGCGCACAAGCCCGCGTACGACAAGGTCGTCATCCGCAACGTCGAGGCGGCGACCCAGAAGCTCAACGTGCAGCGCGGCGACAGCCAGGTGGCGCTGAACCTGTCCGGCGACCAGGTGACCGGCATCTCCGGCGGCCTGCAGGTGACCAAGACGGCCTCGGCCAACGTCATCTTCCTGCTCGTGAACCAGGACCCCTCGGTCAGCAAGACCACCTCCAGCCTCAAGTTCGCCGAGGCCGTGCGCAAGGGCGTCGACTACCAGGGCCTGCTCGAACTCGCGGGCGAGGGCTCGGTGCAGGCGCCCGGCGTGATCCCGTCGATGCTGCTCGGCGCGCTGCCCGCCGACCAGGTGGCGCAGCGGGACGTCGAGGGCGCCAAGGCGGCCCTCAAGGAGAGCGGGGTGACCAACCCCACGGTCAAGCTGGAGTACCCCAGCGAGCTGACCGTGAACGGCCTGTCGTTCCAGCCGCTCGCCGAGCGCATCCAGGCCAACCTCAAGGAGGTCGGCATCACGGTCGAGCTGGTTCCCGCGCCGGTCACCACGGCCCTGGACAACTACCGCAACGGCAAGGAGGAGGTCGGCCTGTGGTACTGGGGTCCCGACTACCCCGACCCCAGTGACTACCTGTCCTTCCTGCCGGGCAAGCTGGTCGGCCTGCGGGCCGGGTGGAAGGCCGGCTCCGACAAGGAGCTGGAGGCCGCCGGCGAGAAGGCCGCCACGACCGTGGGCGACGACGCCCGCAAGCAGGCCTACCAGGACATCCAGAAGAAGCTCAACGCGGGCAGCCCGTTCATCCCGCTCATCCAGCCGAGCCAGAACATCGTGACCGCCGCCTCGGTGACCGGCTTGGCGTTCAACCCGGTGTGGACCGTCGATGTCGCCGACCTCGGCGCCAAGTAGACGCCGTACGGGGAACCGGGCGGTGCGCAGCCCGCTCGCCCGGTTCCTGGTGCGGCGGATCGTCACGGCGCTGCTGCTGGCGGTGGGGATCACGCTGGTCACCTTCGTGCTGACCAACCTGGTGCCGGGCGACCCGGTGGCGGCCAACCTCGGCCAGCGGGCGCTCGGCGACCCGGCGATCGTGGCCCAGTGGCGCGCCGACCACGGCCTCGACCGGCCGCTGCCGCAGCAATACCTGATGCACCTCGGAGGGCTGCTGCACGGCGACCTCGGGACGAGCCAGCAGAGCCACCGCCCGGTGCTGGACGACCTCGCCGAGTCCGTGCCGGCCACGCTGGAGCTGGCCGGGGCCGCGATCCTCGTCTCGCTGGTCCTCGGCGTCGGATTCGGGGTGGTCGCGGCGCTGCGCCGCGACCGGTTCTCCGACCACCTGCTGCGGGTGCTGAGCCTGGTCGGCATCTCGGTGCCGACGTTCTGGCTCGCGCTGGTGGCGTTCTACGTGTTCTTCTTCCGGCTGCAGGTCACCCCGGGCAGCGGCCGCATCGATCCGGGGATGACCCCGCCGCCGCAGGTCACCGGCCTCTACACGGTCGACGCCCTGCTGTCGGGACGCTGGGACGTGTTCTCCTCGGCCGTCGGCCACCTGGCCGCGCCCGCGCTCGTGCTGGCCCTCTACACGATCGGCCTGCTGACGCGGTTCACCCGCTCGGCGGTGCTGGAGGTGCTCGGGCAGGACTACGTGCGCGCCGCCCGCGCCAAGGGCCTGCCCGGCCGGGTGGTGCTGTTCCGGTATGTCCTGCGCCCTGCGCTGGTGCCCGTCATCACCGTCGCCGGCCTGGCGTTCGGCAGCCTGCTGTCCGGCACCGTGCTGGTGGAGGCCGTCTTCGCCTGGCCGGGGGTCGGACAGTACGCCTACAAGAGCGCCACCACCCTCGACCTGCCCGCCGTCATGGGCGTCGGTCTCGTGGTGGGCGTGGTCTACCTCGTCATCAACCTGGTCGTCGACGTGCTGTACGGCGTCATCGACCCGAGGGTGAGGGTCTCATGAAGCGCGCGGGCCTGTTCGCGCGCACTCGCGTGAGCCGCCTCCCGCAGGCGTGGCGGCGGCCGCTGGCGGTCGTCGGCACCGTCGTCGCGCTGGCCTGGATCGTGGTCGCGCTGGCCGCGCCGGTGCTCGCGCCGCACGACCCGCTGGCGCAGGAGCTGCCCCGGCTCGCGCCGCCCGGCCCCGGCCACTGGCTCGGCACCGACCAGCTCGGCCGCGACATCCTCAGCCGGATCATGTGGGGCGCGCGGGTGTCCATCCCGCTCACGCTGCTGCTGGTGGCGCTGTCGGTGGCGATCGGCGGCCTGCTCGGCGCCTGCGCGGGATACTTCGGCCGGTGGGTGGACGAGACGATCATGCGCCTGGCCGACCTCGTGTTCGCCTTCCCCACCGTCATCCTCGCGATGGTCGTCGCCGCCGCCCTCGGCGCGAGCCTCGGCAACGCGGTGCTCGCCGTCCTCGTCGTCGCCTGGCCGGCGTACGCGCGGGTGACCCGCGGCCTCGTGCTCGGCGTACGGGAGCGGGAGTTCGTGCTGAGCGGGCGGCTGCTGGGCTTTTCCGCCTGGCGGTCGCTGCGGGTGGACGTGCTGCCGAACGTCACCGGGCCCGTCCTGGTGCTCGCCACCCTCGACATCGGCACCGCGTTGCTGCTGCTGTCGGGCCTGTCGTTCCTCGGGCTCGGCGCCAAGCCTCCGTCGCCGGAGTGGGGCGCGATGGTCGCCGCCGGGGTGGAGGTCTTCGACAGCTGGTGGGTCGCGACGTTCCCCGGGCTCGCGATCCTGACGGTCGTCCTCGCGTTCAACTTCCTGGGTGACACGCTGCGCGACGCGCTCGACCCGCGCACCGCCCGGGCGATCAAGGAGCGTGCGCTGTGACGGCCGCGGACAAGACGGCGGCGCTGACGATCGAGGGGCTGCGGGTGTCGATCGGCGGCCACGACGTCCTGCACGGCGTCGACCTGACCCTGGAGGCGGGCCGCGTGCACGGCCTCGCCGGCGAGAGCGGCTCGGGGAAGACCATGACCGGTCTCGCCGTGCTCGGCCTGCTCCCCCACGGCTCCCGCGCGTCGGGACGGATCGCCTTCGGCGGCCGGGACCTGCTGGAGATGCCCGCCCGCGAGCTCAACGAGGTGCGCGGCGCGAAGATCGCCATGGTGTTCCAGGACCCGGCGACCAGCCTGCACCCGATGCTGACGGTCGAGCGGCAGCTCACCGAGCACATGCGCCACCACCTGGGCGTCGGCAGGAAGCAAGCGCGGGAGCGGGCCGCCGCGCTGCTCGCCAAGGTGCGCATCCCCGGCCCGGAGGAGGCGCTGAAGCGCTACCCGCACCAGTTCTCCGGCGGCATGCGCCAGCGGATCGCCATCGCCGTCGCGCTGGCCTGCGAGCCCGAGGTGCTGATCGCCGACGAGCCGACGACGGCGCTCGACGTGACCGTGCAGGCCGGAATCCTCCGCCTGCTGCGCGGTCTGTGCGACGACCTCGGCCTCGCCGTCCTCCTCGTCACCCACGACCTCGGCGTGATGTCCGCGGTCGCCGACGAGGTGAGCGTGATGAAGGACGGGCTGGTCGTGGAGACCGGCCCGCGCGGCCAGGTGCTGCGCGAGCCGCGCCACCCCTACACCCGCTCGCTGCTCGACGCCCTGCCCGTGCCTCCTGGGGAGAACTCGCCATGACCGTGCCGCTGACCGGGCCGCTACTGTCCGTGGAGGACCTGGTCGTGGAGCACCGCACGCCGGGCCGCCCGGTCGTGAAGGCCGTGGCCGGGGCCGATCTGCACGTCGCCGCCGGCGAGGTCGTCGGCCTGGTCGGCGAGTCGGGGTGCGGCAAGTCCACCCTGGCCCGGGCGGTGTGCGGGCTGCACGGCGCGGCCTCGGGACGGATCCTCGTCGGCGGGCATCCGGTGTCACCCCTGGGGCTGCGCCGCAGAGACCCCGCGCTCACCGGCGTGCAGATGGTGTTCCAGGATCCGTACTCCTCGCTGAATCCGCGCCGCCGCGTGGGCGCGCAGATCGCCGATGGGCTGCGGACGGCGGGCGACACCGCGACCAGCCCCGCCGACCTGCTCGAACGGGTCGGGCTGCCGCGCGCGTTCGCCGGCCGCTATCCGCACGAGTTCTCCGGCGGGCAGCGGCAGCGCGTCGCCATCGCGCGGGCGCTCGCCGCCCGGCCGTCGCTGCTGATCGGGGACGAGCCGATCTCCGCCCTGGACGCCTCCGCCCAGGCGCAGGTGGCCCGGCTGATGCGCGACCTCGCCGTGGAGTCCGGCGCGGGCCTGCTGTTCATCAGCCACGACCTGTCCGTCGTACGGCTGATCGCCGACCGGATCGCGGTCATGTACCTCGGCAAGGTCGTGGAGACCGGGCCGACCGCGGAGGTGTGGGCCGACCCGAAGCACCCGTACACGCGGGCGCTGCTCGCCGCGATCCCCTCCCCCGACGGCGCCGGAGTGCTGCCCGCCGAGCTGCCCGGGGACGTGCCCGACCCCGCCGACCCCCCGGCGGGCTGCCGGTTCCACCCCCGCTGCCCGTTCGTCATGGACGTGTGCCGGGAGAAGGAACCGGACTTCGGGCCGGCGGCCTGCTGGCTGCACGCGCCGGAGCCGTCCTCCCCGTCATGATCGACCCGCTCATGCTGGAGGACGTACGCGCCGGGATGGCCGGGGCGGGCATCGACGCCCTCGTGCTGCGGCCCTCCCCGGACTTCCGGTACCTGCGAGCGGCCCCGCCGTCGGCCGCGGGCGGCGAGAGCTACCTCGTGGTGGCGCTCGACGGGCCGCCCGCCCCGGCCGACGACCCCGCGCAGGCGGCGGCCCTCGTGCCGCCGACGGCCCGCCGGGTGGCGGTGGACCCGCAGATGCACGCCGCCGAGCTGTTCGCGCTGCGCCTGGACGCGGAACTCGTGCTGGCCTCGGCCGTGCTCGCGCCGCTCCGCCTGCGCAAGCGGGCCGACGAGGTGACCGCGATGCGGCACGCCGCCGCGGCGGCCGACACCGTGCTGCTCGCGGCCCGCGAGCTGGCGTGGTTCGGCGCCACCGAGCTGGCGATGGCCCGCAGGCTGCGGGCGATGCTCGCCGAGACGGGCTGCGAGGGCGCGCCCTCCGTGCTCGTCGCCGCGGGCGAGCACTCCGCCGACGCGCGCCACCAGCCGTGCGATCGGGTGATCAATCCCGGCGACGCCCTGCTCGTCTCGCTCGGCGGGCGCTGGAACGGCTACTGCGCCGAGGTCGCCCGGGTCTTCGCGGTCGCCGAGCCGCCGGAGGACTTCGACGCCATGTACTCGGTCGTCCTCGCCGCCCAGCGGGCCGCCGTCGACCTCGTACGCCCCGGAGTGGCGTGCGCCGCGGCCGCGACGGTCGCCGGCGAGGTCATCGACGGCAGCGGCTACGGCGACTACGCCGCCGCCCGGGCCGGCCGGGGCATCGGGCTGAGCCCGGCGGAGGGACCCTGGCTGGCCGCCGGGGAGAGGTTCGAGGCCGGGATGACCGTCTGCCTGGAGCCCGCCATCTACCTGCCCGACCTCTTCGGCGCCCGGGTGGCCGACGTGGTCGTGTGCGGCGAGGACGGGCCCGAGCTGCTCAGCAGCGGCTCCCGCGCGCTGCACGTCCTCGACCGGTAGCCCGGCCGCGCCTCAGAAGGGCCGCTATACGGGTCGCTATACGGATTGCTATACGGGGGGCTCGGGGTCGTACTGCATGTGCCGGCGCACCTCGCGGGCCCGGTCGGCCCCGGCGAGCCGGGCCACCAGGTGGAGCGCCATGTCGATGCCCGCCGACACCCCGGACGAGGTGACGATGTCGCCGTCGTCGACGAAGCGCTCCTCGGGCCGGACGTCGACGGTCGGATCCAGTTCGGCGAGCAGGTCGAGGGCGCCCCAGTGCGTGGTCGCGGGCCGGCCCGCCAGCAGCCCGGCCGCGGCGAAGACGAGCGACCCGGTGCAGACACTGGTCATCAGAGGCACGCGTCCGCGCAGGTCCCGCACCCAGGCGAGGTGGTCCGGATCCTTCAGCTGGGGACGGGTCCCGGCGCCGCCCGGGTGCAGGAAGACGTCCAGGTGACCGACGTCGGCCGCCGACCTGTCGGCGTGCAGCGTGAGCCCCTTGGACGCCCGCACCGCTCCCGCGCGGGGCGCGAACGCGACGACCTCCGCCTCGTCCGGACGCAGTTTCGCCCACACGCCGAAGACCTCCCACGGACCCACCGCGTCCAGTTCCTCCACCCGGTCGAAGAGCAAGATCCCTATCCGATTCATGCCCGTCATCCTCGCGCAGGGGCGTACGGAGACGAAAGCACCGGCAAAAGTGGGCAAATAGTCGCTATCAGCACCAGCAACCACAGGAGGCTCGATAGAGGATAGAAAGGTCATTTTCCCGAAGCTCTCGCGGGTCGGGCACAGATCCGCGTCGGGAGACACGTCATCGGGGGAGGATCCATGACCACGACCGAGGCGACGCCGGGCACGACCACGGCAGGCACGACTGCCGGCACGGCCACGACCGGCACGACGACCGCCCGGGGCCGGACGACCCGTGCCCGGACGACGACAAAGCCGCCCACACCCACGCCCACTCCGGCTCCGCCCACCGGCCCGGGCATGGAGATGAAGGAGGAGCACCGGCCCCAGCTGGACCTGAACCTGCCGTTCCTGAGAGTCCAGCTGCGGGCGCCCGAAATGCACCTGCCGCACGTCGGCATGCCGCACATCAGCGGCCAGGACGTCGGGCACGCGATGGACGTCGCCCGCACGTTCCTTCCGCCGCCTGAGCGGATCATGTACTACGGCGGTCTCGGCGCGCTGGCCGCGCTCGGCATCCTGGAGTGGCCGGTGGCGGCGGCGATCGGCGCGGGAACGATGATCGCGCAGCGCGCCAGGGGCCGCGAGCAGCGCTGGTCCCCGTTCGGCGGCCCGCAGAGGGAGCCCCGTGGGACGGCCATGCCCACGCCGGGGACGACCCCCGCGGGAGCCGGAGCCATGCAGGAGCCGGCGGCGCCGGCGGCAGGACGAGCGGCCGGGAGGAGAAGCACCACGGCCAAGGGCGAGGCGAAGACCCCCGCCACCACCACCCGGCGCACCAGGGCCGGCGCCAAGTAACGCGGGCGCCTCGCGCGGGTCCGCGAACCGGCGGCACCGCGCGATCGGCCCGCGATGGCGCACGCCGCCGGCAGGCCGGCGCAGGGAACGCGACCCCGGCCGGGTGCGTCAGCACCGCCGGGTTCGTGATCTCCGTACGTGGACCGCGGTCATGCCGATGAAGCGGAGGTGCCGGCATCCCGCAGCGGGAGGCGTCGCAGCTGGGGTTTCCGGATCTTTCCCGAGCCCGTCTTCGGCAGGTCGTCCACGACGTCGAAGAAGAACGGGATCTTGTACTTGGCCAGGCGGGGACGGAGGAAGTCGCGCAGCTCGCCGGCGGTGACCCGGGTGCCGGGGCGGAGGACCACGAACGCGCGGCCCACCTCGCCCCACGTGGCGTCGGGTACGCCGAGCACCGCGACCTCGGCGATGGCCGGATGCTCGAAGAGCGCTGCCTCGACCTCGGCCGGGTAGACGTTCTCCCCGCCCGAGATGTACATGTCCTTGACCCGGTCGACGACGTACAGGTAGCCCTCCTCGTCCAGAACGGCGAGGTCGCCGGAGCGGAACCAGCCGCCGTCGGAGAACGCGGCGGCGGTCGCCTCGGGGTTGCGCCAGTAGCCGGGGGTCACGTTCGGCCCCTGGATGAGCACCTCACCCGGCTGTCCCACCGCCGCGTCCGTGCCGTCGGGCCGCACGACCCGCACGTTGGCGAAGAACACCGGCGCTCCTGCCGAGCCCACCTTGCGCACGCTCTGACCGGCCTCCAGGAAGGTGGCGCCCGGAGCGGTCTCGGTGAGCCCGTATCCCTGGCAGAAGACCAGGCCCCGTTCCTGGTAGGTGCGGATCAGCGCGGCGGGGATCGCCGCGCCTCCGGCCATGAGGGTGCGCAGCGACGACAGGTCCGCGCCGGCCCATCTGGGCGACCGGGCGAACGCGGCGAACATCGTGGTGACCCCGAACATCCAGGTGACGCCGTACTTCTCCATGAGGTCGTAGCACTCGTCCACGTCCCACGACGGCATGATCACGGAGGAGCCGCCCTTGAGGAAGGTCGGCAGCAAGGTCTGGTTCAGGGCGGCGACGTGGAAGAGCGGCGCGCTGATCAGCGTCACCTCGTCGCTGGTGACATCGACGCCGAGCAGGAGGTTGAAGCAGTTCCACACGAGGTTGCCGTGGGTGAGCATCGCGCCCTTGGGCCGCCCGGTCGTCCCCGAGGTGTAGAGGATGAGCGCCGTGTCGTCCAGCCGCACAGGCGTGTCGATCGGGGTGGGATCGCCCTCCGCGAGCCAGGTCTCGTAATGCCGCTCCCCCGGCCCCGGAGCATCGAGGGCGACGATCTGCCGGAGGGGAGCCGCGAGGCCCGGCAGGGCTCGGATCACCTCGGCGCACTCGGGCGCGTATATCAGGACCTCGGCGCCCGAGTGGTCCAGCATGTAGGCGATCTCGGGTGCGGCCAGACGGAAGTTCAGCGGCACGAAGATCGCCCCGAGCAGGTGCGAGGCGAACATCGTCTCGACGAAGGCGAGGTGGTTGCGGCCGAGGTAGGCGACCCGATCACCGGCCCGCACCCCCGCTGCGCGCAACCGCGACGCCAGTCGTGTCGTCCGATCATGAACCTCGGCATAGGTGACGGGCCGGTCCGCGAAGATGAACGCGGTCCGGTCCGGTGTCATCTGGGCCCGGCGGGCGGGCCACCCTCCCAGTCCGGCGTTGCGCAACGGTGTTCGACCTCCTGTGGGCTGGGGGATCAGGGAAGGCACCACGACCGAGCAGGTACGGAGGATGCCGATCCGGGAGTCGGCGGAAACGGGAGTCAGGCGTAGTGCCGGTAGATCGCCCGGGCGACGCAGGCGGGCTTGGCGGACCCGTCGATCTCGACGGTGAAGTCGAGATGCATCTGCACCCCG
>NZ_JBEYWQ010000031.1:0-58892 GCF_040644495.1 Microbispora sp. NPDC046973
CCGCTACCAGATCGTCAACCGCGGCACCGGGACGTCCCTCGACGGCATGGGCTACACCACCGCCGGCTCCGCCGTCGGCATGTGGACGCCCAACAGCAACACCAACAACCAGTGGACCATCACCGCGGTCTGAACCATTCGCCGCGCGGCCCGCATGCTGCGAGCACCCGGGCCGCGCGGCTCGCCGCCTCAGCGGCGGCGGCACGATCGCGCGGGGAAGTCGCCACCTGGCCCCTACTGGAGCCGGGCCGTCCTACTCGACGATCAGCGGGAGCAGCGCGTTGAGGCGTCCGGAGGCGAAGCCGGCCAGGTCGAGCGAACAGAAGGTGAAGCCCGCTCCGCGTACGGCCTTGTCGATGTGCTCGCGCAGCTCGCCGGCGCGGGGGATGTCGGCGGCGGGCACCTCCACACGGGCGAGCGTGCCCTGAGCGTGCGCGCGGACACGGCAGACGGCGAAGCCGAGGCGGCGGAGCGCGGCCTCGGCCTCCTCGATCCTCTTCAAGACCTCGGGAGTGACCGAGTCGCCGTAGCTCACCCGGGAGGCCAGGCAGGGCGCGGCGGGCTTGTCCGCCGTGACCAGCCCGAGCTCGTGGCTGAGCGCGCGGACGTCCGCCTTGGTCAGACCGGCGTCGACGAGCGGGGCGACGGCTCCGCGCTCGGCCGCGGCCCGCTGTCCGGGCCGGTGGTCGCCGAGGTCGTCGAGGTTGGTGCCCAGGGCGATCCGCGCATCCATGGCGGCCGCCAGCGGGGCGAGGGCGTCGAACAGCGCCGACTTGCAGTGGTAGCAGCGGTCGGGGCCGTTGGCGGCGTATTCGGGCCGGTCGGCCTCGTCGGTGCACACCTCCAGGTGCGGCACGCCGTACTGCCGGGCGAAACCGCGGGCCGCGGCACGTTCGGAGGCGGCCAGGCTGGGGGAGACCGCGGTGACGGCCAGGACCCGCGTGCCGAGCACCCGGGAGGCGGCGAACGCGAGGAGCGCCGAGTCGGCGCCGCCGGAATAGGCGACGACGAGGGCGCTCTCCTGGCGCAGCCGGGCCGTCAGCCGGTCCATGGCGGCACTCGTCACCACCGCGTCCGCGCCGGTCGCCGCGCCCGTCCTCGGTGTCGCGGAAGCGGGAAGGTCACTCACCGCCGGCACCTCCGAACGAGCGCATGCCGGTCAGGCTCTCCTCGACGCCGAGCACGTGCATGGCGGCGTAGAGGCGGGCTCGTTCGGGGTCCCGGCCCAGCAGGGCGCGGTACACGGCCCGATGCTCGGCCAGCGTGCGCTGGATCGCGCCGGGTTCGGTCATACCGCGCCAGATCCTCGCCCGCACGGTGCGGCCGGACATGTTCTGGATGACGGCGGCGAGCACGGGGTTGCCGCAGTGCGAGGCGATCAGGGTGTGGAAGTCGTGGTCGAGGGCGACGAGCGCTTCGTGGTCCACCGGGTCCTTGTCGGCCAGGCGCTCGGCCTCGTCGAGCAGGTGGCCCAGCCGGGCCAGGTCGGGTTCGGGAATCCTCGGCGCGGCGAGGGCCGTGGCCTCGGGCTCCAGCAATCTGCGCATGTGCAGGAAGTGCCCGGCCTCCTCGCCGTGGTGGAGGTCGGCGACGAAGCTCATCCCGTCGAGCAGCAGGCCGGGGGACAGGCTGGTGACGTAGGTGCCGTCGCCCTGCCGCGTCTGCAGGACCCGCATCGCGGTCAGTGCGCGCACCGCCTCCCGGAGGGTGTTGCGGGCGACGCCGAGCTGCTCGGCCAGGTCCTTCTCGATCGGGAGCCGCTGGCCGGGGCGCAGTTGGCCATCGATGATCATCTGCTTGATCGTGTCGATGACCGTCTCGACAGCGCCCACGTCATCGCCTCCAGGCGTCGCCGTCGGGGTAGCGGTGGGCGGCGACCGATTCGGGGTACATGCGGGCACTGTATCCGGGCGCCTCGGGCAGGCGGTAGCGGCCGCCTTCGATGCGGACGGGGTCGGTGAAGTGCTCGTGCAGGTGGTCGACGTATTCCAGCACGCGGCTCTCCAGGCTGCCGCTCACGCACACGTAGTCGACCACGGCCATGTGCTGGACCAGCTCGCACAGGCCGACGCCGCCCGCGTGGGGGCAGACGGGCACGCCGTACTTTGCGGCCATGAGCAGCACCGGGACGATCTCGTTGACCGACGCGAGCCGGCAGGAGTCGATCTGGCAGAAGTCGATCGCCCCGGCCTGCAGGAGCTGCTTGAACATGACCCGGTTGTGGGCGTGCTCGCCGGTGGCGACGCCGACGGGCGCGATCGCCTTACGGATGGCCGCGTGGCCGAGGACGTCGTCGGGGCTGGTCGGCTCCTCGATCCACAGCGGCTCGTACGGCGCGAGCCGGTTGACCCACTCGATGGCCTGGGGCACGTCCCACACCTGGTTGGCGTCGATCATCAGCGTGCGGTCGCCGAGCTCCTCCCGGGCGATCGACAGGCGGCGGACGTCGTCCTCCACGTTGGCGCCGACCTTGAGCTTGACATGGGTCCAGCCGTCGGCGACGGCCTGGCGGCACAGACGGCGCAGTTTTCCGTCGTCGTAGCCGAGCCAGCCCGGGGTGGTGGTGTAGGCCGGATAGCCGTGCTCGGCCAGCTCGGCGATCCGCTCCTCGCGGGTGGGAGCGAGCGCGGCCAGCATCTCCACGGCCTCGGCGGGGGTCAGCACGTCGGACAGGTAACGGAAGTCGCAGGCCGCGACCAGCTCCTCGGGCGTCATGTCGGCAACGAAGCGCCACAGGGGTTTGCCGGCCCGGCGGGCCGCCAGGTCCCACGCCGCGTTGAGGACGCCCGCGGCGGACAGGTGCACCACGCCCTTCTCCGGCCCGAGCCAGCGCATCTGGCTGTCGGCCATGATCTCGCGGTAGAGCCCGCCGAGGTCGCCGGCCAGCTCGTCAACGTCGCGTCCGGCCAGCCGCGCCCCGATCTGCCGGGCGGCGGCCACACACAGGTCGTTGCCCCGCCCGATCGTGAACGTCAGACCATACCCCGCCAGATCGCCATCGTCGGTTTCCAGCACCACGTACGCCGCGGAGTAGTCGCCGTCCGGGTTCATCGCGTCCGAACCGTCGAGAGTCGCGGAGGTCGGGAACCGGACGTCGATCACGTCCACAGAGGTGATGGTCGGCATAGAGGCTCCAATTAATCCGATGAATACGGCCTGGACGGTACGTGCTTGAAGTGGGGCAGGTCAAGCCGAACTCGCTGAGAACAGGCAGTGGCTTTACTTCCCGCTGACTCTTGTGGCAGGCTCGGCATGCTCATAGATCGGGTGAATATCGGAAGAGGCGATCGTGAAGCTGCTGAGAGTGGGACCGGTTGGCGAGGAGCGGCCCTGCGTGCTCGCGCCCGACGGCCGGATTCTCGACCTGTCGTCGTTGACCACCGACATCGATGGCGCGTTCCTCTCGGGTGGAGGCGTCGAGCGGGTGCGGACGGCCCTGGCGGAGGGCGGGCTGCCCGAGGTGGGGCCGTATGAGCGGGTGGGCGCGCCGGTCGCCAGGCCCGGCAAGATCATCTGTATCGGGCTCAACTACTCCGATCACGCGGAGGAGACGGGGGCGGCGATCCCCGCCGAGCCGGTGGTGTTCATGAAGGCATCCAACACGATCATCGGGCCCGATGACGAGGTGCTGGTGCCGCGGCGCAGCGTGAAGACCGACTACGAGGTCGAGCTGGCGGTGATCCTGGGCCGTACGGCGCGATACCTGGAATCCCCTGAGGCGGCGGCGGAGGTGATCGCGGGGTATGCGATCGCCAACGACGTGTCGGAGCGGGAGTTCCAGAACGAGCGTGGGGGCCAGTGGGACAAGGGCAAGTCGTGTGAAACGTTCAACCCGCTTGGTCCCTGGCTGGTGACGGCGGACGAGGTCGGCGATCCGCAGACGCTGGGGTTGCGGCTGTGGGTGAACGGGGAGCTGCGGCAGAACGGCGACACCAAAAATCAGATCTTCGGGGTGCACCACGTGATCTGGTACCTCAGCCAGTTCATGGTGCTGGAGCCGGGCGACGTGGTGAACACCGGCACACCGGCGGGGGTGGCGCTGGGCCGTGGCCCGCAGGCCTACCTGCGGGAGGGTGACGTGGTGGAGCTGGAGATCGACGGCCTGGGCCGCCAGCGCCAGCGAATGGGACAGGCATGACGGAGGAGTTCGGCGGTCTGGTGGCGATCGTCACCGGAGGGGCCTCGGGCATCGGCCGGGCGGTCGCCGAGGAGCTGGCCGCCCGCGGTGCCCGGGTCGCCGTGCTGGACCTGAAGGACACCGAGTTCGTCTGTGACGTCACCGACGACGTGTCGGTGCGGGCGGCGGTGGCGGCGGTGGCGGATCGGTACGGCCGGATCGACGTGCTGGTGAACAACGCGGGCATCGGCGCGCAGGGCACGGTGGCCGACAACGACGACGCCGAGTGGCTGCGCGTGCTCGACCTGAACGTGGTGGGCATCGCCCGCGTGAGCAGGGCGGCGCTGCCGCACCTGCGCGAGTCGCCGCACGCGGCGATCGTGAACACCTGCTCGATCGCCGCCACGGCCGGGTTGCCGCAGCGCGCGTTGTATTCGGCGTCCAAGGGGGCGGTGCTGGCGCTGACCCGGGCGATGGCGGCCGACCACATCCGCGAGGGCATCCGGGTCAACTGCGTCAGCCCCGGCACCGTCGACACCCCCTGGGTCGGGCGGCTGCTGGACGCCGCCCCCGATCCGCAGGCAGAGCGGGCGGCGCTGTGCGCGCGGCAGCCGCACGGCCGCCTGGTGACGGCGCAGGAGGTCGCCCATGCGGTGGCCTACCTCGCGAGTCCGCGGGCGGGCTCGACGGCCGGGATCGAGCTGGCGGTGGACGGCGGGATGTCCGGACTGCGGCTGCGGCCGGTGACGCCATGAGGCTCTCCCTCGGGCCGTACGGGCTCGGCACCGCGCCGCTCGCCGGGCTGTTCACCCCGGTGAGCGAGGAGCAGGCCGAGGAGGCGATGGCCGCCGCGTGGCAGGCCGGGATCCGCTACTTCGACACCGCCCCGCACTACGGGACCGGCCTGGCCGAGGAGCGGCTCGGACGATTCCTGCGCGGCCTGCCGGAAGACGCCGCAGCCGAGGCGGTGGTGTCCACGAAGGTGGGCCGGGTGCTGGTCCCCGGCCGGGGCGAGGAGGAGGGGTTCCCCGGCCGCACCGATTTGGTGCGGGTGCGGGACTACAGCCGCGACGGGGTGCTGCGCTCGCTGGACGACAGTCTGAGGCGGACCGGGCTCGACCGGTTCGACCTGGTGTTCATCCACGACCCGGACGACTACTGGGAGCAGGCCGCCGGTCAGGCGTACCCGGCGCTGGCCGAGCTGCGCGACCAGGGGGTGATCGGCGCGATCGGCGCCGGGATGAACCAGGCCGAGATGCTGACCCGGTTCGTCCGCGAGACCGATCTCGACGCCGTCCTGGTCGCGGGACGCTACACGCTGCTCGACCGCTCCGCCGCCGAGGAACTGCTGCCCGAATGCGAACGGCGCGGTGTCGCCGTCGTCGCCGGCGGAGTCTTCAACAGCGGAATCCTCGCCGGCGGCACCACCTACGACTACGACACCGCCCCGCCCGCCGTGCTGGAGCGGGCCCGAGAGCTGGGGCGGATCTGCGCGTCGCACGGCGTGCCGCTGCCCGCCGCGGCGCTGCGCTTCCCCCACCGGCATCCGGCCGTCACCACCGTTCTGATCGGCGCGCGCAGCGCGGAGGAGATTCGCGAGGACCTCGACCTCGCCGCCTCCGCCATCCCCGAGGACCTGTGGGAGGAGCTCGAGCATGCGGGTTGACCTCGCCTACGGCACCGAGGGCCTGGCCGTGGAGCTGCCGGACGACCGGACCACGGTCATCGCGCCGGTCGCCCGGCCCGCCGTGACGGACGAGGCCGCCGAACTGCGCCGGGCCCTGCGCGAACCCGTCGCGGGCCCGCCGCTGCGCGAGCGGGTGCGCCCCGGCCAGACGGTGGCGATCTCCGCCTGCGACGGCACGAGACCCCAGCCGCGGCACCTGATGATCCCGGCGATCCTGGCCGAGCTCGACGGGATCGTCGACACCGGCGACGTCGTGATCCTGGTGGCCACCGGCACCCACCGGGGCAACACGGACGCCGAACTGCGCGCGATGTTCGGCGACGAGATCGTGGACGCCGTACGGATCGTCAACCACGACGCGCGCGACGCCTCGTCACTGAGGTGGATGGGCCGCCACGGCAAGGACGTACCGGTCTGGCTCAACCGGGAGTGGACCGACGCCGACGTGCGCATCACGACCGGCTTCGTCGAGCCGCACTTCTTCGCCGGGTTCTCCGGCGGCCCGAAGCTGGTCGCGCCCGGGCTCGCCGCCCTGGAGACCGTGCTCACCCTGCACGACGCGGCCCGGATCGGCGACCCCCGGGCCACCTGGGGTGTCATCGAGGGCAATCCCGTCCACGACGACGTCCGCGCCATCGCCGCCGCGACCGGCGTCACCTTCGCCCTCGACGTCGTGCTCAACCGGGAACAGAAAATCGTGCGGGCCTTCGGCGGCGACCTGCTGCCGATGCACGCCGCCGCCACGGCCGCCGCCCGCGCAGCCGCGATGCGCCCGGTGCGCGAGCCCTTCGACGTGGTCATCACCACGAACGCCGGTTTCCCGCTCGACCAGAACCTGTACCAGTCGGTCAAGGGGATGAGCGCCGCGGCCCAGGTCGTCAAACCCGGCGGGACCATCATCTGCGCCGCCGAGTGCCGGGACGGCTTCCCCGACCACGGCTCCTACCGGGACGTGCTCACCTCCGCCGCCTCTCCCGAGGCGCTGTTCGAGGAGATCTCCCGCCGCACCGAGACCGTGCCCGACCAGTGGCAGGTCCAGATCCAGGCCCGCATCCAGCGGCACGCCCATGTGATCATGCACACGTCCTACCTGGGCGACGCCGAGCTCGCCGCCGCCCACCTGGAGCAGACCGGCGACATCGCCGCCACGGTCAGCGCCCTGCCCGGACGGGTCTGCGTCCTGCCGGAAGGCCCCATGACCATCCCTTACCTCGCCGGAGAGTGACCGTGCTCCGCTACCCCCTGATCCACCCGCCGCTGCTGTCCGCGCTCGCGGCCACCGGCCACGGATCGCGCATCCTGCTCGCCGACGCCAACTACGCCCACGCCACCAACGTGCGGCCGGGCGCCCCGGTGATCCACCTGAATCTCCGGCCCGGAATGGTCCGCGTGGACGACGTCCTGGAGGTGCTCGTGGACGCCGTTCCGCTGGAGTCGGTGCACTCGATGCGCCCCGACGAGGGCGGCGAGCCCGAAGTGCTCGCCCGCTACCGGGAGTTGCTCGGCCCGGACCTGTCCATCGAGGCGTTGGACCGGCCCGGCTTCTACGAGGCCGCGAAACAACCGGACGTCGCGTTCGCGGTGGCGACCGGCGACGACCGGCTCTACGCCAACCTTCTGCTGACCGTCGGATATATCGTCCCGGTATGAGCAGGTCGCTGGATCTTGGTTACGCGCGCGTCGACCTGGACCGGGAGGCGCGCCAGGGGCTGCCCGAAGTGGTGTACGGCCCGGGCAAGCGGGTGAGCGAGATCGCCGGGATCGTCACCGCTCTGCTCGGCCGCAACAGCGGCCCCGTCCTGGTCACCCGGGTCGAACCGGACCCGGCCGCCGAGGTGCGCGCGCTCGTCCCCGGCGGCGCGTACGACCCGGACGCCCGGCTGCTGGTCTGGCGGCCGGCGCGGCCGGTCGAGCACACGGTGGCCGTGGTCACGGCGGGAACGGCGGACGGCCCCGTCGCGGCCGAGGCGGCGGCCGTCGCCTCCGCGCTCGGCCTGCGGACCATCGTGGTCAGGGACGTCGGGGTGGCCGGGCTGCACCGCGTGCTCGCCGCCGCCGACGACCTGCGCGCGGCCGACAGCGTGATCGTGGTCGCTGGCATGGAGGGCGCGCTGGCCAGCGTGGTCGGCGGTCTCGTCGAGACGCCCGTGATCGCGGTGCCCACCTCCACCGGATACGGCGCCGCGCTGGAGGGCGTGACGGCCCTGCTGGCCATGCTCACCTCGTGCGCGGCGGGGCTGACCGTGGTCAACATCGACTCCGGATTCGGTGCCGCGCTCGCCGCCTACCGCCTCACGAGGATCCGACGATGATCCTCTACCTGAATCCGTTCACCGGTGTGGCGGGCGACATGCTGCTCGGCGCGCTGCTGGACGCGGGCGCCTCTCTGGACGCCGTACGCCGGGCGGTCGCCGCGACGGGCCTGACCGGCTGGCGGCTCGAGGCCGAACGGGTGCGCACCGGTGCGCTGTCCGCCACCCGCGTTCGCGTCGAGGTGACCGACGATGCCACCGAGCGTCCCGCCTCGACACTCATCGCGATGGCGGCCAGGACCGGCCTGCCGGTCGCCGAGGCGGCGCTGACCGCGATCGCCGAGGTCGAGGGCGCCCTGCACGGAGTGCCGGCCGCCGAGGTGCACCTGCACGAGCTCGGCGGGCATGACGCGTTGATCGACATCGTGGGCTGCGCGGCGGCGCTCGCCGACCTCGGTGTGACGCGGGTCCACTCGGCGCCGCTGCCGTTGGGCGGCGGCACGGTGAAGACCAGGCACGGCGTGCTGCCCGTCCCGGCTCCCGCCACGCTCGCGCTCCTCAAGGGCGCACGAGTGCGCGGCGGGGAGGCGGGAGAGGCGGTCACGCCCACAGGCGCGGCGCTGCTCCGCGCCGCCGGCACGGTCTACGGCCCGGCGCCGGAGATGACGCTCCAGGCCACGGGGTACGGCGCAGGCACGCGCGTTCTCCCCGACCGGCCCAACGTGACCGTGGCCGTCCTCGGCGCGCCCGTCCACGACCTGGGCCGGCAGGTCGTCCTCTCGACGAACCTGGACGATGTCACCGGTGAGGTGCTGGGACACGTCATCGAACGCGCTCTTCGCGCGGGCGCCGCCGACGCCTGGATCACGCCGGCTGTCATGAAGAAGGGCCGCCCCGCGCACATCCTGCACGTCCTGGCCGCCCCCGAGCTGGCCGACCCTCTGCAGCAGCTGCTCTTCACGGAGACGGGCAGCCTCGGACTGCGGCGCGTCATGGTCGACAAGGTCGCGCTGCCCCGGCACTTCGAGACGGTGGAACTGCACGGTCAGCCCGTACGGATCAAGCACGGGCCGTGGGGCGCCAAGCCCGAGCACGACGACCTGGTCCGTCTCGCCGAGACGACCGGGAAATCCCTGCGAGAACTTTCACGAGAGGCTCTTGACGCGCTGTGACCTACATCGACGCACACCATCACGTGTGGGATCTGTCCCGGCGCCCGCAGCCGTGGCTGGAGCCGCCGGAGATGGCGCCCATCCGCCGGGACTTCACCCTCTCCGACCACGCCTCCACCGCGGCGCGTGCGGGAATCGGCAAGTCCGTCCTGGTTCAGGTCCTGCCGGACGCGCAGGAGACGCGAGAGTTCCTGGCGTCGGCCGCCGAGACCGGGACCGTGGCCGGAGTGGTGGGCTGGGCCGACCTGACCAGGCCCGACCTCGCCGACGAGCTCGCCGCGCTGGCCGCGTCGCCCGGTGGGCACCTGCTGCGCGGCATCCGTCACCTCGTCCAGGGCGAGCCCGACCCGCGATGGCTGACCCGTGACGAGGTACGCCGGGGGCTGCGGCAGGTGGCGGCGGCCGGGCTCGTCTACGACCTGCTCGTCCTGCCCCACCAGCTGCCCGCCGCGATCGAGACCGTCCGGGCCGTGCCCGAACTGAACTTCGTCCTGGACCACCTGGCCAAACCGCCGATCGCGTCCGGAGAGCTCGAACCCTGGGCCGGCCTGATCGGTGAGCTCGCCGCCGAGCCGAACGTGACCGCCAAGCTCTCCGGCCTGATCACGGAAGCGACCTGGGACGACTGGGACGCGGTGGCCCTGAAGCCCTACACCGCCGTCGCGCTCGACGCGTTCGGACCCGAGCGTCTGATGTTCGGCTCCGACTGGCCGGTCTGCCTGCTCGCGGGCTCTCTGCCCACCTGGGCCGAGACCGTGCGGGAGCTGCTCGTCCACGCCGGACTGTCGAATGCCGAACGCGACGCCGTACTGGGAGCGACGGCAGCACGGACCTACCGTTTGGACGGGTGAACGCAGCCCCCGTACGACGGCTCCGGTGAGGGGATTCCGCAGGACGAGCTCTGCGCAGATCGGCACGTGTACATCCTGAGCGGCCGCCACGAGCGCGGCACTCGCCTCGCGCTCGAACGCACGTGCGCCCGGTCGGATCTCTACTAGACGACCGGTCGTACACTCGTGGTATGGGACGGACCAGCGATGCCAAGGAGAAGATCCTCGACGCGGCGCGGTCGCTCATCGAGTTGCGCGGCTACTCCGCCCTGGGTGTGGCCGAGATCTGCAAGGCGGCCGGCGTGCCCAAAGGCAGCTTTTACTACTTCTTCGCCTCCAAGGAGGCGCTGGCTCTGGCGGTGATCGACGAGCACTGGGCCGCCCAGGAGCGCGACTGGAAGCGGATCCTGGCCGGTCAGGCGCCGCCGTTGCAGCGGCTGCGCCAGTTGTTCGAGGCGACGGAGGCCACCATCCGCAGCGGGCAGCGCAGCTGCGGCAGCGTCGCGGGGTGCCTGTTCGGCAACCTGACGCTGGAGCTGAGCAACCAGACCGAGGCCATCCGCGCGCGGCTGCAGGAGATCTTCGACGCGCACGTCGAGATGATCGAGGCCGTCATCGTCGAGGCCGTCGCCAGGGGAGAGGCCAGGGTGACCGACACCCGGCAGGCCGCACGGTCGGTGGTGGCGCAGCTGGAGGGGCAGGTGCTGTTCGCCAAGCTCTACAACGACCCGCAGCGGATGGGGGCCCTGTGGGCCGGCTGCCTGGCGCTGCTCGGCGCCGACGCGCCGGCGCCCGGTGAGGTGGCCGTCGGCCTCTGACCTCCCCCGCTGGTAGGCGTAGCCTCTCACCGGCCTCAGTAGCATGACGGTGTGGAGCTGCGCCAACTGCGATACTTCGTCGCGGTCGCCGAGGAGCTGAACTTCGGCCGCGCCGCCGGCCGGATGCTGATCGCCGGGCCTTCGCTGTCCCAGCAGATCAAGGCGCTGGAACGTGATCTGGGCGTGCGCCTGTTCGACCGGGATCGCCGGTCGGTGTCCCTCACCCCGGCCGGGGCCGCGCTGCTGGCCGACGCGCGGGCCCTGGTGGAGCGCGCCGACGAGCTGCGGCACCGGGCCCGCCGGCTGTCCGGCTCGGAGCCGGTCCGGCTCGGCTACGTGAACTGGCTCCCGCCGGACCTGGGCGCCCGCACGGCGGCGGTGGCCCAGGTGCACGTCGACGCCTGGGTCGCGCCCTCGCACACCCAGGTCGCCCGGGTCGCCGACGGCGGTCTCGATCTCGCCGTGTGCTGGGTGCGCGGCCGCGACCTGGAGCAACGTGGCCTGCGCGCGCAGCTCATCGGCGCCGACCGGCTGTACGCGGTGGCCACCGGCCAGGACACCGGTGACGTTCCCGCCGCGGAGACCGGCGTCCTGCTCGACGACGACCTCACCTCCTGGTCGTCGTGGAACGTCTACGCCGAGGAGCTGGCCGGCCGGACCGGGGCCCGCGCGGTGCGCATCTCCGACGGCGGCATCACCGGCCCGGCGTTCTTCGACCACGTGCGTCGCTGCCGCCGTCCGGTCATCAACTCGCCTAAGGGTCAGACCGCGCCGCTGCCGCCGGACCTGGTGCGGCGGCAGGTCGTCGCGCCGGAGGTGTACTGGACCTGGTCGCTGGTGTGGCGGCGCGGTGAGGACCGCACCTCGGTGCTGGACGTCGTGCGGGCCCTGCGTCCCGACGACGACTTCGGCATCCACGGCGCGGACGCCTGGCTGCCCGAGGACGACCCGCACCGGCGCTGACCGCTCTCGACCCGCCGGACCTCCTTGCGCGTCACTGCTAGGAGGTTCTGCCTATCAGCTAGGAGGATTCCGGTCCCGGCCCGGCTTTGACTTCTCCTCGTCGGCTGCCTAACTTCACTTACGGATAGACGACCGATCGTCTACTAGCCAGCCGTGAAGAGGCGGGAGAAGAGTCATCATGAGCATTCAGCAGCAGAGGGTCGCTCTGGTCACGGGCGCGTCGCAGGGTATCGGCGCCGGCGTGGTCGAGGGTTTCCGCAAGCTCGGCTACGCCGTCGTCGCCGTCTCGCGCACCATCGCGCCCTCGACCGATCCCGACGTCGTCACCGTGCAGGGCGACGTCGCCGACCGGGCCACCGCAGAGCGCGCGGTCGCCGCGGCGGTGGAGCGATTCGGCCGCCTGGACACGCTGGTCAACAACGCGGGCATCTTCGTCGCCAAGCCGTTCACCGACTACACGCTCGGCGACTACGCCGCCGTTCGCGGGGTGAACCTCGACGGCTTCTTCCACATCACCCAGCTCGCCATCACCCGCATGCTGGCGCAGGGCGGCGGCGGTCACGTGGTCACCATCACCACCAGCCTGGTCGACAACGCCGACGCGCGGGTGCCGTCCGTGCTGGCCTCGCTGACCAAGGGCGGCCTGCAGTCGGCCACCAAGTCCCTGGCCATCGAGTACGCCACGCGTGGCGTCCGGGTGAACGCCGTCTCACCCGGCACCATCAAGACGCCCATGCACCCCGAGGAGACCCACGAGGCGCTGGCCGCGCTGCACCCGGTGCGCCGGATGGGCGAGCCGGGCGACGTCGTGGACGCGGTCCTGTTCCTGGAGAACGCGCCCTTCGTCACCGGTGAGATCCTCCACGTCGACGGCGGCATGAGCGCCGGCCACTGAGCATCCGATGAAGACCGACACGGACACCGAGGCGATCCTGCGGGACGTCCTGGACCGGTGGCGGGCCGGCGTCGACGCGCATCTGCCGCAGCAGGTCGCCGCCCTGTTCACCGAGGACGCGATCTTCCAGGGGCTGCGCCCCTACAGCGTCGGCAGGCCGGGCGTCGCCGCCTACTACGACTCCCAGCCGGCCGGGCTGACCGCCGCGTACCGCATCGTCGAATCCAGAGCCCTCGCCGACGACCTCGTCCTCGGTTACCTGGCCGTCGGCTTCTCCTTCACCGACCGGCCCACCCTCCACGTCCATCTCGGCGTGCTGGTGAAGCGGACCGAGGAGGGCTGGCGCATCGCCCACTACCAGGTCTCCCGGCTCGACTGAGGAGCGGCGTATCGCGAGCTCGTCACGCCGGCATTTCGTCACAAGCGCAGGAGGCGCGAATCATGGACATGAAACTCGAAGCGTTCAGCGATCCGGACGGCAACGGCTGGGTGCTGCAGGAGGTCACCACCCGGCTGCCGGGACGGCTGGACCCCTCGGCCACCACCTTCGCCTCCGCCGCCGACCTCGCCGCAGCGCTACGCCGCGCCGCGGTCGCGCACGGCGAGCACGAGGCCCGCCTCGGCGCCGAGGACCCGAACTGGCCGGACTGGTACGCCGACCACCTCGTGCGCGAGCAGGCCGGAAGCGAGCTGCCGGCATGAGCGCCTCCACGGAGCACGCCGCCGCCGGCCAGGCCTCCGCCTACCGCGTCTTCACCGTCACCGGGCAGCGGCGGTTCGCCCTCGCCGAACGCGAGCGGCACGAGCCGTCACCCGGCCGGGTACGGATCCGGGTCGAGGCCTGCGGCATCTGCCACACCGACGTCCTCGCCGTCGAAGGGCTGCGGCCCGACCCCTCGACGCCGATCGTGCCCGGCCACGAGATCGTCGGCGTCATCGAGGCCATCGGCGACGGCGTCGACCCGGCGTGGCGGCCCGGCGACCGCGTCGGCGTCGGATTCCTCGGCGGTCAGGACAACACGTGCCAGGCGTGCCGGCGCGGAGACTTCGTCAACTGCTCGGACCAGCCGCGGACGGGCACCAGCGTGGACGGCGGTTACGCCGAGGTGGTCTACGCGCGGGCTACGGGCCTCGTGCGGATCCCGCCCGGTCTCGATCCCCTCGCCGGTGCGCCGCTGCTGTGCGCGGGCCTGACCATGTACAACGCGCTGATCTCGGCGTCCGCACGGCCCGGCTCGCTCGTCGCGGTGCAAGGCATCGGCGGCCTCGGCCACCTCGGCATCCAGTACGCCCGCGCGCTGGGCCATCGGGTCGTCGCCGTCGCCCGGGGCGCCGCCAAGGCAGGCCTCGCCGCCGAACTCGGCGCCCACGACTACATCGACAGCACCCGGACCGATCCGGGCGCCGCCCTGCAACGACTGGGCGGGGCGGCGGTCATCGTGGCCACCGCCGCGTCCGGCGCCTCGATGTCGCCACTGGTGCGGGGGCTCGACCGGCGCGGCGAACTGGTCGTCGTCGGCGCCGCCCCCGATCCGATCCAGGTGAGCACGAGCGACCTCATCTTCGGTGAGCACGTCGTCCGCGGCAGCCTGACCGGCACCGCGATCGAGAACGAGGACAACCTGCGCTTCGTCCTCGATCATGGCATCCGCTCCCGCAACGAGGTGTTCCCGCTGAGCGAGGCGCCCAAGGCCTACGAGCGGATGATCAACGGCGGCGCCCGCTTCCGCGTCGTCCTCGACCCGAGCAGATGAGGCATCGGACCGGCCACGAGCGCCGAGGAAACCGTCGAGGGCGTCGACCTGTCCGCCAAGAAGGCCATCGTGACGGGGGCGTCGTCGGGAATCGGCGTGGAGACCGCGCGGGCACTGGCCAAGGCGGGCGCCGACGTCACTCTCGCCGTCCGCGGCACCGTCGACGCCTTCGTCACCTCCTGGCAGGGCACGGCGGGGTCCCGCGTCTACGTGTCCGCGTCCGTGGCCGGCGCCGTCGTCCGCGTCGCGCGCACCGATCGCAGGATGACGAGCAGGCAGGCCGTTCCGGCCGCGCCGGCTCCGCAGATCACCGCGTACGGGGGGATCAACGCGGCGATGGCGCCGCCGGCGGTCACGCCGAGTCCCTGGAGGGTCATGAGCCCCGCGCCCAGCAGGGACATGGCGCTGCCCCGCACCGTCGCGGGCACCGCTTGCACAAACCACTGGTCCATGCCGAGTGTGTAGGCGGCGCACAGCCCGGTGAGCAACAGGAGCGCGACCGCGAGAGGCAACGGCGGATGGACGGCGAACGCCGCCATCGGCAGCATCGACACCGCTGCCAGCGGCAGTGCGATCCGCTCGCGAGCGGCCGCCCCGAGCAGGATGCCGGCCAGCACCTCGCCCATCGCGGTCCCCGCGGGCATCGCGGCCATGAGGAGCCCGAACCCCGCCGAGCCCGCACCCGCGGCGTCCGCGAAGGGCGCGGCCGTTCCTTCGGCGACGATGAAGAACATCGGCGGGATCCACCACATCAGCAGCAGCGCGCGGACCCGGGGGACGCCGAGCAACCGCCGGGCGGAGACGATCGAAGCGCGCATCATCGCCGCGCCCCCCGATGCCCGGGCCGGGCGGCCGCGGGTGCCCAGACGCAGGAGCAGCGCGGAACCGAGAAAGGTGCCGGCGGTCACGTACAGCGCGGTGCGGGGTGACAGCCACACCAGGGCCAATCCGCCGAGTCCGTAGCCGATGATCTGGGACCCCTGCGAGACCATCCGCACCAGCGAGCGGCCCAGGACGTACACGTCGTCCGGCAGGATGTCGGCCAGGCTCGCCGCCCGGGTGCCGGTGAACAACGGCGACATCATCGAGACGGCGAAGCGGAGGACGAACACCACCGCGAGCGGGGTCACCGGAACGGCCATCAAGGTCACGCAGCCGGCCGAGAGCAGGTCGCAGGCCACCAGCACCCGGCGGGCGGGGTATCGGTCGGCGATGCCGGAGAGCAGGATCCCGCTGAGAGCGTAGGGCAGGAAGCCGAGGGCGAAGACGAGCGCCGTCAGCGGCGCCGAACCGGTCTGCCGGAATACCAGCACGGCCAGCGAGGCGTCGGCGAAGACGCTTCCCAGCATGGAAAGGACATGGGCCGTGAAAATCGCCCGGAATTCCTTGACCGCGAACACGGCGCCGTATCCGGCTTTGACACGTGCTCGGCTCCGGGGGACCGCCGAGGCGTCCTGCGACTCGGTCGTGGAGGAGGGGTCTGCCATGCGGAGGTTCGCTTTTCCCTGTCATGACGGTCACAGCAGGTGTCCGCGGGCGCCGAAGCCGGGTCCGAGGGGCGGCAAGACCTGCCGTGGCATCCTGCCCTCGGACCCGGCACGACGATCTCGTGACCGAGCCGGACTGAGATCAACTTCTTGGGTCATGCCTGTGCATCAGGGAACCAGCCCTTGGGGAGCAAGGTCATGGAAATTCACCTCCCTACAGGTAGGGCCCGAATAACCTGAACAACTGTGTTCGAGTTGGACTCTAGCACTAACTCGTACACCAGTGTTCGGATTGATACGTGACGAGGGTCACGCGTCGCTGCCGCTTCGCCAGGGCGTCAGGCGGAGAGGTGCCGGGCCCGTCCGAAGGCGCGGCCGAGCAGCACGTAGCCCAACGCGTACGGGGCGGCGCCGATGATCTCGACGACGGATGTGATCACCGAGTGCGGTCCGAAACCGAACAGGGACGCGGTTCCGCCGATCGCGTAGACGACGCCGCCGAATCCCAGGAGCAGGCCGGTCCGACGTTGTCCGTGCCGGTTGAGCAGCAGGGCGAGCAGCACGTATCCCAGGGGGAAGACGATGTTCGCGGCCAGCACGATGATGCCGCCCTCGATGTCGATGTCCTTGGAGGTGTGCACGAGGTCGGGCGCGTACTTGGCCGTCACCGGGTTGTGGCCGCCGTCGAAGACGATCAAACCGAACCAGAGCATGGTCCCGGTCAGGGCGGTGTACAGCGTGGATACTCCGCGCGGACCGAACCTGTTCATGACCAGAGCCAGGACACCGGCCAGACAGGTCGCCTGGATCAGCAGGCTGATCGCCTCCATCGAATGGGTGAAGGCGTACCACTGGGCGCCCGCCGCGATGTCGTGCCCGTCGCGGGCCGGGTGCAGGACGACGGTGAGCAGGAAGAACGGGCCGCCGATCATCGCGGTGAGCTTCACCATCATGCGTACGTGCCGGGTGTCGTCCTCGGCGTCGTGGTGGGGGAGGGGCCGGGGCGGTGTCGTCGTGCCGGCGTCATCGCGCGCCGAGCGGTGGCTACTCATCGTCGTTCTCCTGGATCTCGTTGCGTCGGGGTGCGCGTCCGGTGCGCGGCTCGGCGGGGCGATCGCGGCGCCGCGCCGGCGGGTGCCGCCCCCGCGGGCACGACGAACGCGCTCAGTGCGGCGCCGGCTCGCCGGTCAGGTCGTCGGCGGCCGCGGTGACGGGACGGCGACCCCGGGTGCGTCGCCGAGTCGCGAACTAACTCGAACAACTATGTTCGACTTTGAGGCTAGCACCTAATCCGTACATGCATGTTCGGCTTGAGCGGGCGCACGCCGGAAAGAGGCGTGTGCGGTCGCGGCGTGGTGGTGAGGAGATCCGGCGCCTTGAGATGTCGCCTGGCGGAGGCCGCGCCGAGCCGCGTGGTCGCGGCGTCGGCGTACGCGACCAGGGCGGACCGGTGACGTCGGGGTTACAGGGCCGGGGTGGGTACGGCCGAACCGGGCGCGGTGAGGGCGGCGAGCAGCGTCGCCGAGACGACCCGTGCGGCGTCGTCGGCGTCCAGCCTGCCGGCGGCGGTGTCCTCCGCCGCGGCGTGCATCAGGCTGAACGCGGTCGTGACGAGCCACCTCGCGGGCAGGTCGTCGCGGAAGGCGCCGGAGCCCCGCCCGCGATCGATGATCGTCTGCACCCTGTGCAGGGTCCGGTCGTGGACGGCCCGGATCCGCTCCGGGGGCAGTTCGCGCTGGGCGGCCTGGAGCACGGAGTGAAGCTGGTGCACGATCTGCCATGAGGCGCCGACGAGCCGGGTCAGCGCCTGACGTGGGTCGCCGGCGGTGTCGATCGCGTCGAGCGCGGCGTCGGACTGCTCCATCGTGCGTGTCAGGACGGCGTCGACGAGATCCGCCCGGGTTTTGAAGTGCCCGTAGAGCGTGACCCGGCCGACCCCCGCCGCCTTGGCGATGTCGGCGACGCTGGCGTCGGCGTCGCGGGCCAGGCAGACCTGGGCCGCGTCCAGGATGGCCCTGATGTTGCGCCGGGCGTCGGCTCGCCGCTCGGCCTGCGCCGCCGGCTGCTGCGCGGACCGCGACCTGTCACCGGCGCCGCGCGGTGTGGCTGCCATTTCCGCTCCTGTGCTTCCTGAGCCGACGTCGTCGAGCAACTCGAACAGTCTAGTTCGCGTTGCCGCCGCGCTGCGAGGACGCTAAGTCGAACGCATCTGTTCGATTTGGTGGTAGCGTCAGAAATTGAACATCAGTGTTCAAGTTGGCGGTTGATCGGCCTCACGAGGACATGGCGAAGCTGGCCGATCCCATCGCCGGCTGAAAGCCCGAGCCCCGCCTCGATCGCATCGATCGTGCACGGCATCCCGGTCGGGTACGGCCCCGCCAGCCCACCCGGCCGACGGATCGGCAACGACAGCGAGGAATACGATGACCGCAAATCGCCCAGACGACCGTGACGACGCTCCCGCGCCGGCCTTCCTGACTCGCCGCCACATGCTCGGCGTCGGGACCGCCGCCGCGGCGAGCGGTCTGCTCCGATTCCCGTCCCCGGCGCCTGACGGGCGGCCGCAATCGGCACCGGCCTCCCACATGAAGGTGTTGCGTACGCCGGAGTCCCGCTTCCAGGGCCTGGCCGACTACCCGTTCGAGCCGCACTACGTCCATGTCGACGCCGGCGACGGCAGCGGTGTGCGGCTGCGGATGCATTACGTCGACGAACGGCCGGCCGGCACGGTGCAGCCGTCAGGGGAGACGATCCTGCTTCTTCACGGGCAGCCGTCCTGGAGCTATCTGTACCGGCACGTGATCCCGCCGCTCGTGGCCGCCGGGCATCGCTGCATCGCCCCCGACCTGGTCGGCTTCGGCCGCTCCGACAAGCCCGCGTCCCGCTTCGCGTACACCTACCAGCGTCATGTGGACTGGCTGCGCGAAGCGGTGTTCGACAAGCTCGACCTGGTCGACGTGACCATGGTGTGCCACGACTGGGGTGGCCTGCTGGGGCTGCGGCTGCTGGCCGAACATCCTGGCCGGTTCCGCCGCGTGGTGGCGACGAACACCTATCTGCCCACGGGGGACCAGGACGTCGGCCGGGCCTTCCACGCGTGGACGCAGTACAGTCAGCGGGCTGACCCGTTCGACGCCGGATCCGTCGTCGAGGCGGGCACGATCAGCGAGCTCGGTCCGGCGGCGAAGGCCGGATACGATGCGCCGTTCCCGGACGAGACCTATCGGCAGGGCGCCCGCCAGTTCCCCCTCCTGGTGCCCATCACGGCCTGGGACGAGGCCACCGTTCCCAACCGCAACGCGTGGGCTGTGCTGCAGACACTGTCCATACCGTTCCTGTGCGCGTTCAGCGACCACGTGATCCTGCTGCCGCAGGCGCCGAACACCGACGACCCGAGCTACGCCGTCCCCTCTCCCGACCGGTGGTTGCGCGAGCGCATTCCGGGCGCCCAGGGCCGGCCGCACACCACCATCGCCGACGCGGGCCACTTCGTGCAGGAAGACCAGGGACCCAGACTCGCCGCGATCGTCAACGGCTTCATCGAGTCGACGCGGTAGGGCCGGTCGCGACCGGTCCGGGATCGAGTCTCTCCCGCCCGGGGGCGGGTGAGACTCGATCCCGGACCACTCCTCAGCGGACCGTCCTCGGCTGCTCCGGCGGAGCCGCAGGCGCAGCAGCGTGATCTCAGCTCCCTACGCCCTCTAGCGGGCGGTGAGAGTCCAGAGGTGGTCGGCGGTGCCGTTGTCCTCCCACTGGAGGACCTGGGCGCCGGAGGACTTGCTCATGCCGTTGACGCCGAGCAGCAGACCGCTGTTGTAGTTGCGGATCTTGTAGTGGCCGCTCCCGTCCGGGACGAACGACCACAGATGGTCGGCGGTGCCGCTGTCGCCCCAGATCAGGGCCGTCCCGCCGTTGCTGGTGCTCATGTTGGTGATGCCGAGGACCAGCCCGCTGGCCCTGTTGACGATCTTGTAGAGGCCGGAGCCGCTGTCGACGAGCGTCCAGGTCTGGGTGTTGCCGGACGAGGGGGTGGCCTGGTCGACCAGGGTGCCCTGGGCGGTCCCGGAGTTCTGCGTGTCCAGGGCGAGGCCGCTGTTCACGTTCTTGATCTGGTAGGACCCGGCCAGCGAGGTGCCGGGGTCGCCGCTGCCGCTGCCCGGGGTGACGACCAGGTGGTATCCGTAGGTGGCGTTCATCGCGGGGATGGGCACGGTGACGGAGCCGTTGGTCACGGTGTAGTTGGACTCGGCCAGGGTGCTGGGCCCGGAGACGGCCACCGTACGCCCGGGCGAGGGGGTGTACTCGACCTTCACGTGGACGGTCCCGCCGAAGGAGCCGAGCCCGTTGATCGCCACGGCGCTGTCGCCGGAGCCGCCTCCGACGATGACGCTGAGCTGGTTGCCCGCGCTGTTCATCGCCGCGGCGCCGTCGATGCCGGTCTGCGCGGGCGGGGTGGTCGTCACCATGTTGCCGCTCATGTCGGCGTACCACTTGTAGAGCCAGTAGGCGCCGTTGGGCGAGCCGCCCCGGCCGGTGAGCAGGTCGCCGAGCGTGCCGGACTGGTTCCAGAACGCCAGCTCGGCGTCGTGGACGCCCAGCCGTTCGAACTTGGCGATGTAACCGACCAAGGCGCCGGGGACGCCGACCTCGGACGGAGCGGCGTACTCCTCGATGGCGATCGGACGCGGGCTGATGCCGTACTTCTTCTCGAGGTTGACGACCGTGGCGACGTCACCGGCGATCTTCGACGACCTGATCAGTTCGTGCCAGGCGATGATGTCAGGGACGGTGTTGGTCGCGACCGCGTTCCGCAGGAAGTTGTCCATGTCGCTGATGTTGTCCGAGAAGCTCGGCCCCTGGATCGGGGTCGTCGGGTCCTTCGCCCGCACCTCGCGGTAGGTCCGGGTCCAGAAGTCCTCGTACGTGCCGTTGGCCGACTTCCAGGTGTTGTCCGACTCGTTCCACAGCTCGTAGGCGGCCAGGGTGACGCCTGACGCCTTGACCTGGGCGATCTGCTGGTCGACCAGGCTGAACCAGTTGTTCCAGCTGAACTGGTACGGCCAGCCCGCGTAGATGTCGGACAGCCGGTTCACGAGCTTCGCACCGGCCCTGGCCGCCTTCGGGGCGACGGTCAGGATGTCACCCGTCGGCTGCTGCTGCCCGCCCTGCGGCTTCTGGACGAAGGTGTTCGGCTTGATGGCCTGAGCGAGGTTGTCCGACGGGTTCGTCGCGTCCGCCAGGCCGTACAGCGAGCCGCTGGCCACATGCGTCACCGGGCGGAAGGGCTGGTTCGCGTTGACCACCAGGGTGGTCGCGGCACTCGCGGCGGCGTCGGCGGGAGCGGCGGCGAGGGTCGCGCCGGCCGCGGTGAGTGCGAGCGAGGTGAGCAGGGCGGCGGCCTGCCTGGCTCTGGGTCTGGTCGTCTTCACTGCGTCTCTCCTGAGGAGGTCGGGGGGTGTTGTCCGCGGAGCGGACTGCGGGGGTCGCCGGCCGGCGACGAGGGTGGCTCGACGCCGGCCGCCGGGGGCCGCGTCCACGGGTACCGGCGATCGGGTAGGTGCCTGTGCGGCGGTCACGACGACGCAGCGCACAAGCCGGGTTGGGCAACTGTGCGCAAAGGTTTTCCGAGCCGGAAACGTACGATGAACTTGTCTGGCCGTCAAGGCTGTCAGCCAGATGAGTTTGCGCCCGAACACGATTGCCCAAGTAGGAAAGCTGCGGACCATGACCGCAGTTGAAACGAAGAGCAAAGGATTGCGTGCGCCGGATGCCGGACCGTACGATCACGAGGGCGAGCACCACGCTCGGCGACGGCGCCGCATCGGCCGGTGTCAGTGCGGAAACACCGTCGAAGGCTCTGAGCCGAACCGGACGTAGGCCTCCCGAGACGCGCCGGCGGGTCCCCGACGCCGTCCAGGGCCTCGATTCCCGCGCCAAACGACACCACGGTCGCCGCTCAGCACGATCGGCGGCAATCTGACCGAGACCATCCCTCGCCGCAGTGCGTCTGCCTTTCCGCCGGGAATGCGAACGGGCCGGCGGATCGACGTCATTCGCGTCAGGCCGATGAATTTCTTCCACGTGGCGCCTCTGTACCTGTAGACGGCCGGAGAACGGTGCGGCCGCTTCCGGTGTGACTTCAGGCGGATGAGGAGTGTCGTCCAGATGAGCGAGGCAGTGGTGGTGCGTTACGAGACACGCGCCGACGCGGCGGCGGAGAACCAGCGGCTGGTGGAGCGCGTGTTCCGTGAGCTGAACGAGACGGCCCCGGAGGGGCTGCGCTACGGGGCGTTCCGCCTGGCCGACGGCGTCGGCTTCGTGCACGTCGCCCTGGTCGAGGGGGACGACAACCCGCTCCGGCGGTCGGCGGCGTTCGCCGAGTTCCAGCACGGCGCGGCCGGTCGCATGGCCGTCCCGCCGGTCAGTGCCGGCGCCACGCTGGTCGGCTCCTACCGCCTGTTCCGGTCATGACCCGTACCCAGCAGAAGGAGAAGACGATGACTCTCCCACGGACGGCGTCACGCGACGAGTGGCTGGCGGCGCGGCTGAAGCTGCTGGAGCAGGAGAAGGACGCCATGCGGGCGCAGGACGCCGTCACCGCGCGGCGCCAAGAGCTGCCGATGGTCAGGATGGACAAGGAGTACGTCTTCGAAGGCCCGGCCGGCACGGCCCGCCTGGTCGACCTGTTCGAGGGCCGCCGTCAGCTCCTCGTGTACCACTTCATGTGGAACGAGGACTGGGAGGACGGCTGCCCGAGCTGCTCGTTCGCGGTCGACAACGTGGGCCGGCTGGAGCACCTGCACGCCAGCGACACGACGTTGGCGCTCGTCTCCCGCGTACCCCTGGCCAAGATCGAAAGGTGGAAGGCGCGGATGGGGTGGGCCATCCCCTGGTACTCCTCGGCCGGGAGCGACTTCAACTACGACTTCCACGTCACCAACGACGAGGCCGTCGCGCCGGTGCAGTACAACTACAAGGACAAGGCGACCCTGGAGCGGGAGGGCCTGGGGTACGCGGTACACGGTGACGCCCAGGGCATCAGCGTCTTCGTCCGCGACGAGGACAGCGTCTTCCACACCTACTCGACGTACGGCCGGGGCGCGGAGGTCATGCTGAGCACCTACCACTACCTCGACCTGACCCCCCTGGGCCGGCGGCGTTACGTCGACGAGTTCCCTTACCACGACACGTACGACGGCGGGGCGGACCATTCCCACCACGCCCACCATCACTGAGCAGACGCCGACGGCACCTTGGGTGACGCCTCGCCAGGGGGCGTCACCCGTCCGTCTCGAACACGGGAGTCCTGGAATGATCGAGTCCCTGACCCTCAGGTGGATGCTCATCCTCGTGCTCGTGGGCACGGCGGCGTGGTTCCTGATCCGTGGAGTGCGGCCCGGCTCAGGTGGGGCGGCGCCGGGCGCCGCGGAAAGGATCTCCCATGTGGCGCACGCTCTCATGGCCGCGGCGATGGCCACGATGTTCTGGCCGATGGGATGAGTGAAACGACGATGACGCGGACGGCGTCCACGGTGACCGGCACGCCCGACGAGGAGTTCGTCCGGCGGAGCGAGCCGTTCCGGCGCGAACTGCTGGCGTACTGCTACCGCATGCTCGGGTCGATCCACGACGCCGAGGACGTGCTCCAGGAGATCTACCTGCAGGCGTGGCGCGGCTACGCCCGCTTCGAAGGGCGCTCCTCGCTGCGCACCTGGCTGTACCGGATCGCGACCCGGGCGTGTCTCAAGGCGTTGGAGGGCAACGGCCGGCGCCCGCTGCCGTCCGGCCTGGGCGGCCCGAGCGATCACCCGGACGAGCCGCCGCGCCCCGGGTCGGCGGAGGTGCCGTGGCTGCAACCCGCCCCCGACGCGCTGTTCGGCGCGGCCCCGGCCGATCCGGCCGCCGTCGTCGAGGCGAGGCAGACCATGCGGCTCGGGTTCATCGCGGCGTTGCAGCACCTGTCCGGCCGGCAGCGGGCGGTGCTGATCCTGCGCGACGTGCTGGCCTGGCGGGCGAGCGAGGTCGCCGGCCTGCTCGGCACCACGACCGCCGCGGTCAACAGCGCCCTGCAGCGCGCCCGGGCCCAGCTCAGCCAGATCGCCCCCACCCAGGACGGGATCGCGGAACCGGCCGACCCGGTCCGGCGGGCGCTGCTCGACCGGTACGCCGCGGCGTTCGAGAGCGCCGACGCCGGCGTGCTGGCGGGGGTGCTGACCGACGACGCGGTCTGGGAGATGCCGCCGATCCCCACGTGGTTCGCGGGGAGGGAGACGGTCCTCCGGTTTCTCGCGGCCAGGATCCTGGCCGCGGGGGAGCAGCGGATGGTCCCGACGAGCGTGAACGGGCAGCCGGCGTTCGGGTCCTACTCTCGCGACGGCGACGGCGTGTACCGCGCACACGCCCTTCAGGTCCTCACCGTCACCGCCGCCGGTGTCGCCCGGGTCGTCGCGTTCCTCGACGCCGGCCTGTTCGGGCCGTGCGGACTGCCGCCGGCCCTCGACGCCACCGCATAGAGTCTCCTCCATGGAGGGAATGATCACGGTCCGCGACGCGGGGCCCGGCGACGGGGACGTCCTCGGCGAGATCCACGCGATTTCCTGGGGCATCTCGCACGGCCCGTTGTGCACGCCGAAGGTCGCCGCCGCCGGTATCGAGGAGCGGCGCACCAAGTGGGACGCCGTCCTGGCCGAGGGCAAGGACGGCGTTCTGCTCGCGCTCCTGGACGATCGTCCAGGAGCCTTCGCCCGCTTCGGGGCCTCCTCCTCCCGCCCCGGTCTCGGGGAGATCCACGCCTTCTTCGCTCACCCGGACGTCTGGGGCAGCGGTCTCGCGGCGGCCTTGCTGACCGCCACCGTGGACCGGCTGCGGGAGGCCGGCCATGACCGCGTGCATCTGTGGACGCTTCGCGATTCAGCTCAGGCGCGCCGTTTCTACGCCAAGAACGGCTTCGGCGAGACCGGCAGGCGACACGACCACGACTTCGGCGAGGGCCCTCCGCTCGCCCTCGTGGAGCTCGAGCGAACCGTGTCCGGCCCCGGCCTATGACGACCAGACCGCGCCGGCCGACTTCACCACGCGGACGTCCAGCGGTCGATGCCGTGCGATTCCGCTGCCCAGGCGAGGGTGGCATCACGCGACCCGGGCTCCGGGACCGCACCGGGGAGGGAGAGCTCCGGTGCCCGGCTGCTCATGAAAACTATCGCTGCAGTAGCGAAAGTATCGGCCGCCTCTCCGTCTGGAGTGTCGGACATCGCGAGATCTCACGAGGCGCGAGGAGTCCTATCAGGGCGTGTCGGCGGGTTCCTCCGGCCATGCCGGCGGGTTTCCGCGTAACTTTCATCGCCTCCGCCGGTGCCCGCCCTACTGTCGATCGCCTCTGACCAGGAACGATCCGCCGAGACCACCCTCCTGACTGAAGCGGCTTTACGCGAGTCGTTGACAGCCCCGCAAGCGCGGCCCGACACTTTCGCCGTCTGTCCGATAATTTCGCCCGTACGAAGGGCCTCGACCACTGTCGATCCGGGCCGCGAACCGCGACATGGTCCTCAGGTCGGCGGCCGGGTCACGACCGGCCGGCCTCCGCCGTGGTGTGCGACGCCGGCGCGCGGTGGCCGTCACTCCGGCCGTCGGCATCACGGTGCCCGGCCGCCGTCGGCCCGTTGAGGAGGAAGCACATACATGATTCACATTCCCGTCCGGATGAGAAGCCGCGGGCGCGGTGGTGTGCGGCTGTTGATCGGCCGTGTCTGCGCCGTGGCGCTGGCCGCCGCCGTGGCGCTGCTGCCCGGCGTCGCCCACGCCGCCGTCACCACGAACCAGACCGGCACCAACAACGGATACTTCTATTCGTTCTGGACCGACAGCCAGGGCACGGTCTCCATGGAGTTGGGGTCCGGCGGCAACTACAGCACCTCCTGGCGCAACACCGGCAACTTCGTCGCCGGCAAGGGTTGGAAACCCGGTGCGCGCAGGACCGTGAGCTATTCAGGCAGCTTCAACCCCTCGGGTAACGCCTACCTGGCCTTGTACGGGTGGACGCGGAGCCCGCTGGTGGAGTACTACATCGTCGACAACTGGGGCACCTACCGGCCCACCGGGACGTACAAGGGCACCGTCACCTCCGACGGCGGCACCTACGACATCTATGAGACGACGCGCTACAACGCGCCCTCCATCGACGGCAACCAGACCTTCAACCAGTACTGGAGCGTCCGCCAGCAGAAGAGGACCGGCGGCACCATCACGGTCGGCAACCACTTCGACGCCTGGGCCCGCTACGGCATGAACCTGGGCAGCCACGACTACCAGATCCTCGCCACCGAGGGCTACCAGAGCAGCGGCAGCTCCAACATCACCATCGGCGGCACGACCGATCCTTCGCCGTCGCCCTCTCCCCGCCCTTCGCCTTCGGTCTCGCCCTCGCCCACGGTCTCGCCCTCCTCGCCGGGAGGCACCGGCGCGTGCCGCGTCTCCTACTCGAAGAACGAGTGGAGCAACGGCTTCACCGCCGACGTGACCATCACCAACACCGGCAGCGGCACGATCAACGGCTGGACCCTGGCCTGGTCCTTCTCCGGCGGCCAGCAGATCACCAACTCCTGGAACGCCACGGTGAGCCAGAGCGGCTCGTCGGTGACCGCGCGCAACGTGTCCTACAACGGCTCGCTGGCCCCCGGCGGCACCACCTCGTTCGGCTTCCAGGGCACCTACTCCGGCAGCAACCCCAACCCCTCGGCCTTCAGCCTCAACGGCTCGGCCTGCACCACCGGCTGACCGGCACGACCGTACGTCACGGCGCGGCGACGTGCGAGCGGGGAGCGGGCGCCCTCGGGCCCCGCTCCCTCGCCGCACCGGCCCGCGTTCACGGGCACGTGGGGCTTCGCGGAGGCCGCCCTCGGGAGACGGTCTCGAGCACGGTGAGCACAGAGCGGGTCGAGGCGGCCGAGACGTGCGCACCGTTTCCCGACGAAGATCATCAAGGTCCCGCGAGAATGTCAGTGCCGAGCCGTACGATGCGTCCGCCCACGCGTTGTCCGCCGCTGTCGATTGATCGCGGCGACTTACTACCGAGGACGTGACATGAGCACCACCATGCCCACCGACGGGCGCGCCGACTTCGACTTCATCTTCGGCCGCTGGCGGGTGCGCAACCGCAAGCTCGTGGACGTCACCGACCCGGCGTGCCGGCAGTGGATCGAGTTCGACGCGACGGCCGAGGCAGGACCGATCCTGGGAGGCCTAGGGCACGTCGACCGGATCTGGAACGACACCTTTGAGGGATTCACCCTGCGCCAGTTCGACCCCGAAGCCGGAGTCTGGCGAATCTGGTGGGCCTCCAGCACCAGGCCGGGGCACCTGGATCCCCCTGTCGAAGGGTCCTTCGACGACGGCCGCGGCCGGTTCTTCTGTGACGATGTCCTGGGCGGCCGCGCGGTGAAGATCCGGTTCGAATGGACGACTCCGAGCCCGGACACCGCGCACTGGGAGCAGGCGTTCTCCTATGACGACGGCTCCACTTGGCGCATCAACTGGACCATGGACCTGACTCGCGTCGGCTGACGTCGCCCGCCGAGGCCGAGCCTGCCCACGCCCTGCCTCCGCGCCGCCGGGTGGGGCAGGAGTACGGCGCACCGTTTCGGCCTTCAAGCTGCTTGCCCGCGCGGTCCTCGTGCGGCGGCTCCGCGAAGCCGGGATTCCGCTCACCGACGCCTCGGTGGTGCTCGGCTGCGCTCGCGAGGACGCCCTCGCCGTTCTGGAAGAACACGCCAGAAGGGCTCGGGAGGCCGCGGCGTCGGCCCAGCCGGCGCTCGAAAGCCGCCGGCCACATCGACGAGGTTCCGCCGGGGCAGTACGCCGGCTGGACCCGAGTGGCGATCGCCGAGGGACCGCGCTCCACCGGGGCGTCGCGGTCGCGGGACGCCGACGCTCTCTTGACGGCTCTGTTCGCCAGGTTCTGCGAACGCGGCGACCTCAAGGCCCTAGGCCTGATGCTGCCCGCCTATCTGACTGATCTCGGCACAGAGGACGACCGGGTACGGCTCACCACGGCCCTGCACATGGTGCATGCCGCCCGATGGTTGCCGGACGACGAACAACACATCCTCGGCGCGGCCATCAGCACGCTGACCGGCGCCGTCACGACCACCTGAACGGTCCCGCGCGAGCGCCGTCGACGCCGGGCATCCGTTGTCCGATGCGGCGTTCAGGCGCCGGAGCGGAGCCGTTCGCGGTCCGCCTCGACCGTCTCGTCCTGGACGGCGCCGGACAGGATGGCGTCGAGCAGCCCGGGGTAGCGGGCGTCCAGATCCTCGCGCCGCAGGCTGAGCAGGTTCTCCCGGCCCGAGGGCTGCTGCCAAATGACGCCGCTGTCCCGTAGCACCCGCCAGTGATGGGTCATGGTGGACTTCGCGCTGATCCCCAGCGTGTTCAGGACGCTGGTGCAGTTGTGCTCGCCGCCCGCGTCGAGCAGGCGTACGACGGCCAGGCGTACGCCGTTTCCCAACGCCGACAGCACGTCTGCGATCCGGATCTGGTCGCGGTCGGGATGACGATAGGCCACGGTCCCACTGTACCGAAATTGTCGAACGGTCGTCCTTCGGTGTGCCATAGTACGACCGTACGTAGATATGCGTACAGTTGTCGGCGGGCTTCGCATGCCCGTCACCGGCTCCCTCCGAAGGGCGATCCATGTCCGCAACCTCCGCGCCGCCCGCGCGATCCACAGGCGGGGTCACGCCGCGACAGGGCTGGACCCTGGCGCTGCTGGCCCTGGCTCAGCTCATCTACTCGCTCGACCTCAACATCGTGTTCGTCGCGCTCCCTCAGATCGGCACCAGCCTGGGCTTCCCCGGCCAGACCCAGCAGCTCGTGGTCAGCGCCTACGTCGTCTTCGCCGGCGGCTTCCTGCTGTTCGGCGGCCGGGCGGCCGACCTGCTCGGCCGCCGCCGCGTCTTCGTGCTCGCCCTGGCCCTGTACGCCGTCTCCTCGCTGGCGGGCGGGCTGGCCACCACTCCCGCCGTCATCATCGTCGCCCGCGCCGTCCAGGGCATCGGCGGCGCACTGCTGCTGCCCTCCACGCTGGCGCTGCTCAACAACCTGTTCGCCGAAGGCCCGCAACGCAACCGCGCGCTCGCGGTCTGGGGCGGCGCCGGCGCAAGCGGGCTCACCATCGGCGCACTGCTCGGCGGCCTGCTCACCGAGAACTTCGGCTGGCCCGCCGTCTTCTTCGTCAACGTCCCCCTGGCCGGGCTCGTCGCACTGGCCGCCCTGGCCGTCATCCCGCGCGACCCGGCCAGAGGGGAACGGCGCAGGTTCGACATGCCGGGGGCGCTGAGTGTCACGGCCGGATCGACCCTGCTGGTCTTCGCTCTGGTCGAGGGACCCGAACTGGGCTGGGGCAGCCTCCCGGTGATCGCCGCCTTCCTGCTGGCCGTCGCGCTCCTGGCGATCTTCGCACTGGTCGAGGCGCGCAGCGCCGACCCGCTCATGCCCTTCCGGCTCTTCCGCAACCGCAGCCTGACCGTCGGCATGCTGGTGACCTTCATCTACATGGCGACCTTCGGCGTCCTGCCGTACTTCCTCACCGTGCTGCTGCAGAGCGTCCACGGCTACAGCGCCCTGCAGACCGGGCTGGCCTTCCTCATCCCCTCGCTGGCCATCGCCGGCGGCACCCAGAGCGGCGAGCGCCTGGCCACACGGATCGGCACCCGGGCCACGCTGTTGATCGGCTTCGCCATCGGCGTGGTGGGCACCGCCGTCCTCGCCCTCGGCTTCGACGCCGAGGCCGGCTACGGCCTGCTGGTGCCCGGTCTCATCGTCTCCGGCCTCGGCCAGGGCATCGTCTGGACCGCCATGTGGATCGCCGCCGCCAGCGGCACCGCCGGCCACGAACAGGGCGTGGCGAACGGCATCGCCTCCACCGCGCTCAACATCGGCAACGCCATCGGCCTGGCCGTCTTCACCGTCATCGCCGACATCGGCGTCGAGGGCAAGGCCGGCGAGGCCCTGCGCGCCGCCACCGCGGACGGCGAGTTCCTCGTCGTCCTGCTCACCGCGGCCGTGATGATCGCCGGCATCCTGAGCACGCTCACTCTGCCGCGCCTCATCCGTCGGATCCCGGCCACCCCGCAACGGGACGAGTCCCACGCGGCCGGTTGACCGCACAAGCGCGGCGTACGACGGCGACGGCCAGAGCATCCGGCATGGCGCAAGGTGCTCCGGCCGTGTCCGCCGGTGCTGCCCGCAGGGGATGCAGGCGCCGGCCTGGTCGCGCCCGGCGGTGCGGGGGAGGACGTGCTTCGTCGCCAGGCCGGTCTCCTCCGCGCCCTCACGCGCCGGTCAGGGCGTCGAATGGGGTGACGACGTCATCCCGCCGCGCGCGCGGAGCACCTCGCGGCCGCGCCGCGACTCGGGGAAACGGTCGAGCAGGGCGCGCAGTTCGGCCGCCTCGACGTTCGCGCCGAACGGCTCCGTCCCCGGCTCCATGCGGACGCCCTCGGCGAGCGGGCCGACGATCACCGGGTCGAAGCCGAGCGCGTCCACGATCGAGGCGGCCACCTCGACGTCGTCCGGATCGTCTCCGGCGAAGGCGATCGCGCGGCGGCCGGAAGCGCCGGCGGGACGGGCGCTCTCCTCCAGGTCGTGGTAGCCCATGTGGTTGAAGGCCTTGACGACCCGGGCATGAGGCAGGAACGCCTGGACGATCTCGCTGGAGGACGTGCGCGGGTCGGTGAGGTCGTCCCGCACCCCGTCCACCTCCCACCAGTAGTTCATCGCGTCGAGCACCAGTTTGCCCCGCAGCGCCTCGGCGGGGAGGTTGCGATGCTTGCCGAGCGGCAGGGCCAGCACCACGACATCCGCCTCGGACGCGGCCTCCACCGCGGTCACCGCGACCGCCCCTGGCGTGACGACCTCGACGATAAGGGAGATCCGTGCGGCCTCCCCGGAGCCCGCTATCAGGACGCGGTAGCCGGCCGCGACGGCGAGGCGGGCCAGGACGGTGCCGACCTTGCCGGCGCCGAGGATGCCGATGGTGCGAACGTCGCGGGGTTTCATGGTCGCTCCAGGTCGGTGACGGGTCACGCGTGGACCGTGCCCGTCGCGAGGTCCGCCGCGAGCAGCTCGCGTACGCGCGGGGCGACCTCACGGCCGAGCAGCTCGATCGTGCGAGCGCGGGCGTCGCGAGGAAGGTGCATGATGTCGTACTTGAGATCGAAACGGCTCAGGTGGAGATCGCGGGCCATTCTGACGATCTTGCGGGCGACCGTCTCGGGTGATCCGACGAACAGCGCACCGTGCTCGACCTCGGCTTCGTACCGCTCCCGGTTCGGCGCGTAGAAGCCGCGCTCGGCCGCGAGTTCCTCGACGACGGGCCGCCAGTATCGCCACCAGGTCTCGACGGCCTCCTCGTCGGTGTCCGCGACGAGGCCGAGCGAGTGCTGGCCGATCGGCAGTTCGGGACGGCCGAAGCGGTCGAGCGCCTTGAGGTACAGCTCGACGTTCCTCGCGAACCGCTGCGGCCGTCCGCCGATGACGGCCATCATGAGGGGCAGGCCGTGACGGGCGGCGCGCAGCACGGAGTCCGGGCTGCCGCCCACGCCGATCCAGGTGGGGATGCCTCCCGGCCGCATCCTGGGGTGCAGCCGCTGCCCGGTGAGCGGCGGGCGCACGGTGCCCGACCAGGTCACCCGCTCCTCGTGTTCGAGCCGCAGGAAGAGATCGAGCTTCTCCTCGAACAACCGCTCGTAGTCGGCCAGGTCGTAGCCGAACAGCGAGAACGACTCGGTCGCGGAGGCGCGGCCCAGCACGATCCGGGCACGGCCATCGGACACCGCGTCGAGGGTGGAGAACTCCTGGTACAGCCGGACCGGGTCGTTCGTGCTCAGCACCGTCACGGACGTGCCGAGCCCGATGCGTCGCGTGGCGGTGGCGATCGCGGCGAGGAGCACCGGGGTGGCGGAGTCGTTGTGCCCCTCCCGGTAGTGTTCCCCCACGCTGAAGACGTCCAGCCCCACCGCCTCGGCCAGCCGGGCCTCCTCCACGAGCAGGCGCACGGTCTCGGCGTCGTCGAGCACGCGCCCGCCGTCCGTCGCCACCTCCCCGAACGAGTTGAGCCCCAGCTCGAAGCGTGGGTGTTCGATCCTGCCGACGGTCACCTCAGACATACCGATCATCTCCCGTACGTGCGCCGGCGGCGTGGAGCAGAGCGCGCCGCCGGCCTCGATGACTTGCGGATACTGGCTACACGCCGGTGATCGGTAACTTCAATTGGACCGTGGTCACATGGGGTGAACCGGCCAGGCCTCAGTCGAGATCGTCGGAGTCGAGGCCGGCCGCCTTGTCGAAGGCGTGGCGGTTGGCGCGGATCGTGTCCTGGTTGTCGGCCGCCCACCGGGTGAGTGCCAGGACGGGCTCGGACAGGGTGCGCCCGAACGGGGTGACCTCGTACTCGACCCGGGGCGGGATCTCCGGATAGATCACGCGCTTGACGAGCCCGTCACGCTCCAGGCTGCGCAGCGTCAGCGTCAGCATGCGGCGGGAGATGCCGGGGGCCGTGCGCAGCAACTCGGTGAAGCGCATCGGCCCCTTGTCGAGCAGCCCGATGAGGATCAGGCTCCACTTGTCGCCGACCCGGTCCAGCACGGATCGGAGAACATCCGGGTCGTGCTCGAGGCAGGCCCTGCCCAACGAACGCAGCACCCTGTCCGCCTCGGCCTGGTGTGACATGCGGCCCCCGCCTCCTCCGCCACCTGACGGTGACCACGTCGTGGTGCTGTCCGTGCATATCGAAAAGTACATCGGTGACCAAAAGTAACTCTCAGGAGAGGGGGCGCATCGGACCTCTGGCTGATCCATCAGGAGCATCGGGCCGGAGATGGCGCCGAGCTCAACCCGTATATTGCGACAGTGAGCACTGAATCGGGCAGTTTGGCGGATCGTCTGAGGTGGGCTCGGGAACGCGCTTTTGTCGGCCGGTCCACCGAGCTCGCCGTCTTCCGTCAGGCCTTGGCCGGGTGCGCGGATGCTCCTGCGGTGATCTATGTGCACGGTCCGGGCGGGGTGGGCAAGTCGACGCTGCTGCGGCGCTTCGCGGATGAGAGCCGGGACGCGGGCAGGCCCGTCGTCGAGGTGAACGGGCGGCTCATCGATCCTTCTCCGGCGGGTTTCGAATCCGAGGTCGCGGGTGCTCCGGCGGATGCGGTCCTGCTCATCGATGCGTTCGAGCACTGTCAGGGGCTGGAGGTGTGGCTGCACGACCGGTTCCTGCCCTCGCTTGCCCAGCAGACCCTGGTGGTGCTGGCCGGCCGGGAGGGGCCGAGCCCGACCTGGACCTCCAGCCTGGCGTGGAGTGAGCTTCTGGCCGTCATGCCGCTGGGCGACCTCGACCTGCCGGAGGCCGAGCGGCTGCTGGAGCTGCGGAACGTGGCACCGGCCGTGCGCGGGCAGGTGCTCGGCTTCGCCGGCGGTCACCCCCTGGCACTCAGCCTGGCCGCCAGCGTCGCGGTAGGCGGGGACGGCGCGAGCTGGGCGCCGACGCCGGACGTGCTCACCGTCCTGCTCTCGCAGTTGGTGGGGGAGGTGCCCACGCAGGTGCACCGGCTCGCCCTGGAGGTCGCCGCGCACGCGATGACGACCACGGAGGGGCTGTTGCGCGCGGTGGTCGGGCACGAGCGGGGCGCCGAGATGTTCACCTGGCTGCGCCGCCTGCCGTTCGCCGACTGGGGCCGGCAGGGCATGTTCCTGCACGACATGGTCAGTGACGCGGTCGACGCCGACCTGCGCTGGCGCGATCCGCAGGGGTATGAGGAGATGCACCGGCGCGTCGGTCACCATCTGCTGGAGCAGGCCCGCACCGCGTCCCCGGCCGCAGCGCTCGTGGCGATCCGCGAGCTCAGCTACCTCAAGCGGTACGGGCCGATGGGCTCGTACTTCCAGATGCGGCGGGAGGGCGACTTCCACGAGGACACGCTGCACCCGGGAGACCACGACGCCGTGAGGCGGCTCATCATGCAGGCCGAGGGGCCGGAGTCCGCGGCGATCGTGGCCTTCTGGCTGGAGCGTCAGCCCGAGGCGTTCTGGATCTACCGCGACACGGTGACGGGCGAGCCGGCCGCGTTCATGACATGGCTGCGCCTGCCGGAGCCGCGCGCCGATGAGATGGCCGCTGACCCGGTGCTGGCGCAGGCGTGGGAGCACGTGGCGCGCACGAGCCCGCTGCGTCCGGGCGAGCACGTGATGCTGGCCCGATTCCTCGTCTACCCGCCCGCCTACTACGAGGTCTCCCCGGTGCTGCACCTGATGCAGCTGCGCATCTGCGCCGACTGGATCCGTTCGGCCGGTCTGGCCTGGTCGTTCATCATCAGCCCCTACCCGCAGCTGTGGGGGAGGCTGATGGAGCATCTGGGCCACGAGCAGGCCACCTCTCTGGCCTGGCCCAACGGGCACACCTACACGCTGTTCGCCTGTGACTGGCGCATCACGCCGCTGTCGATCTGGTTCGACCGGACCCAACCGGGCGGTCTCGCCGACGAGGTGCCCGCCCCCGCCGTCGACGCCTTGTCCGCCACGCTGACGCGCTCCGATTTCGACGCCGCCGTGCGCGACGCGCTGCGCGACTGGCACCGCCACGACGCCCTGGCGGCCAATCCGCTGTGCCAGGCGCGGATGATCACCATCCAGCCCGGGTACAGCGCCGAGCACGCCGTGCAGATGCTGCGCGAGCTGCTCACCGACGCCGTCGACACCATGAGCGCCGACCCGCGCGAGGTCAAGCTTCACCGGGTCCTGGCCACGACCTACTTCCACCGGGTGCCCAACCAGACGGTCGCGGCCGAACGTCTCAGCCTCCCCTACAGCACGTACCGGAGGCATCTGCACCGCGCGCTGGAGCGGGTGTGCGAGCTGCTGTGGAAACGTGAGACCGCCGAGCGCTCACTGCCCGTCCCTCATCCGTGAAGCGACATGAGCGCATATTGAGCACCAGGTGAGCACCCGCCGGTCTCGCAGGTGAGCAACGACCCCGACGACAGTGATCTCCGATGGAGGGCGAGTTCGTAGGAGGTCCGATGCCACGCCCGGATGTGATCGTGATCGGGGCCGGCCCGGTCGGCTTGGCTGCGGCGATGTCGCTGGCCGGGCAGGGGCTGGGCGTCACCGTGCTGGAACGGGACGGCACCTGCCCCGGCGGCCCGGACGTGGCCGGGCGGGCATGGCGGGAGTGGCGCAGGCCGGGCGTGAGCCAGTTCCGCCAGCCGCACATCCTGCTGCCCGCGGGCGCCGCCGTGCTCCGCTCGGCTCTGCCGAGGGTGATCACCGAACTGCGGGAGCTGGGCGCGCTGCCCCTCAACATCCTCGCGGGCGCATGGAACCTGCCCGCCATCGGCGGACGACGTCCGGGCGACGAACGCTATGACACCCTCACCGCCCGCCGGCCGGTGCTGGAGGCCGCGTTCGCCGCGGCCGCCGCGCGAACGCCCGGGCTCGCCGTCCGCCGCAACATCACGGTGAGCGGCTTGCTGACCGGCGCCGACCACATCCCCGGCCGGCCCCACGTCATCGGCGTCACCACCCAGGACGGCGAGGAGATCCTCGCGCCGCTGGTGGTGGACGCGGCCGGGAGGAACTCGCCCGTGGGGGCGCTGCTGGCGCGGCTGGGCGGGCCGCCGCCCGAAAGCGAGCGGGCCGAGGCCGGCTTCGTCTACTACGCGCGATCCTTCCGCGGCGCCGGCGGCACACCGCCCGTGCCGCCGGTCTGGCCGCTGGCCCACCACGACGGGGTGTCCACCATCGTGCTCCCGGCCGATGCCGGCACCTGGTCGCTGGGCCTGATCATCTCCAGCAGGGACCGCGCGCTGCGGGCCCTGCACGACGTGCGGGCGTGGCAGCGGGCCGTGGCGCTGTTCCCGGCGCTGGCCGAGCGGATGCACGGCGAGCCCATCACCGGCGTCCAGGCGATGTCGGGCCTGAACAGCAGGAGCCAGCGGACGGTCGTCGAGGGCAGCCCCGTGGTCACCGGGCTGCTGAGCGTGGGAGACGCGAGGGCCGCCACCGACCCCCAGTTCGGGCTGGGCCTGTCGGTAGGGCTGATGCATGCGGCGCTGCTGAGCGACGTGATCGGCGAGACCGGACCGCAGGAGGCGGTCAAGCTGGCGCTGCGGTTCGACGAGGCCACCGAACAGACGGTCACACCGGTCTACCAGCGTCTGCGCCGGTGGGACACGCACCGGCTGGCAGAGATCGACGCGCTGCTCGCGGGCCGCCCGTACGAGACCGACGATCCGGGCTGGAACATCGGCAACACCCTGGACGCGCTCAAGTTGTCCGACCCCGACGTGCTGCGCGCGATGGCCGACGTGGCCTGTGGGCTGGCCACTCCCGAGGCCGCGTTCTCCGCCCTCGCGGTGCGGGGCAAAGCCGCAGGGGCGGGCGGCGGGAGCCGGACCCGGCCGGGACCCGCACGGGCCGAGGTCCTGGCTGCCGTGGAGGCGATCTAGCGCCCCGAGGGCGCTCCCTCCACCGACGCCGCACCGCGGCTTCCACCTCTCCGGGCCGGGGGATCGGGCCGGACGCATCGGCGGGGCGCGAACCCGCCTCTTTCCCGCCGCACCAGTGCGCGTTCACCCACACAGATATGGAGTCGGTCATGCGTAAGACAGCCACGGGCGCGGCACTCGCGGCCTTGGCCTCAGCGCAGTTCCTCGTCGTGCTCGGCAACTCGATCGTCAACGTGGCGCTCCCGCAGATCCGCGACGGCGCCGGCCTGTCGGACGGCGGCACGACCTGGGTCGTGAACGCCTACGGCCTGGTGTTCGGCGCGCTGCTGCTGGCCGGAGGGCGCGCCGCCGACCTGCTGGGGCACCGAAGGGTCCTGCTGGGCGGCCTGGCGGTGTTCGGTGCGGCCTCGGCCGTGGCGGGTCTCGCCTCGTCGGCGGGCGTGCTGATCGCGGCGCGAGCCGTACAGGGCCTGGGCGCGGCGGCCGTCGCGCCGGCGGCGCTGGCCGTGGTGATGGACCTTTTCCCTCCCGGGCCGGGGCGCGGCAGAGCGCTGGGGGTGTGGGGGGCGGTCTCGGGCGCCGGAGGCGCCGCGGGGGTGCTCCTGGGTGGCGTCCTGGCGCAGACGTGGGGCTGGCGGGCGCTCTTCTTCGCCGTAGCCGCCGGGACCTTCACCGCCCTGCTGGCCGTCGCGGCCGGCACCCCGCAGCCCCGGTTGCGAGGCGGCGGCCGGTTCGACCTGCCGGGCACCCTCACCATCACCGTGTCCCTGACGAGCCTGGTGTGGGGGCTTTCCACGGCCCGGGAGCGGGGCTGGAGCGATGGGCCCGTTTTGGGCGCCTTCGCGCTCGCCGCCGTCTTCGGCGCGATGTTCGTGGTCGCCGAGCGCCGCCACCCCGACCCGCTGGTGCCGCCGCGGCTGTTCAAGGGCGGCCGGGTCGCCGCGGGCAACACCCTGATGACCCTGTTCGGGTCGGTGTGGATCGCGCTGTTCTTCTTCCTGCCGCTCTACCAGCAGCAGGTTCTCGGCGAAGGACCGCTGCTCACCGGCCTGGGCCAGCTCCCGCTCGCCGGCGCCGTCATGGCCGGCTCCGCCCTGGCTCCCCGGATCACCGCCCGCATCGGTGCCTTCCGCGCGCTGCCGGCCGCCCTGCTCACCGAGGCCGCCGGAATGCTGTGGCTGTCGCGGATCAGCACCGGCGGCTCCTACCTCGCCGACGTGCTCGGCCCGAGCGTCCTGGTCGGGATCGGCCTGAGCATCGCGTTCATCCAGCTCACCGAGCTGTCCCTCGACGGGGTCGCCAAGCATGACTCCGGCCTGGCCGGCGGGCTGGTGAACACCACCCGCCAGGTCGGCGGCGCCGTGGGCCTGGCCGTCCTGGCCACCCTCGCCGGATCGCTCACCGCCCGCTCCTCCATGCCGCACCCGCACGCCCTCACCGACGGCTACCGTGCCGCGTTCGCGGCCTCGGCCGCCGTCCTCATCTGCACCGCCCTGCTCGCCGCCTACCTGACCCGCACCACCCGTGATCCCGGAAGGAAAACCACCATGCGCACCATCGACGAGACCGCCCCGGTGATCGTCCGCCTGTCCACCACCATCGACGCCCCCCTCGACAGGGTGTGGGCGCTGCACACCGGCATCGACGCCTGGCCGAGCTGGAACACCGACATCGAGCAGGCGGCCCTGAACGGCCCGGTCGAGCCCGGCAGCTCCTTCCGCTGGCGCACCCACGGCCTGGAGGTCACCTCCACCGTCTACGAGGTCGTCCCCGGCGAGCGGATCGTATGGGGCGGCCCGGCCGGCGGCATCGACGGCATCCACGTCTGGTCCTTCACCGCCGACGGCGACAGCGTCACCGTCCGCACCGAGGAGTCCTGGAGCGGCGCCCCGGTCGACGCCGCCGCCGAGCAACTCGGCCAGGCCCTGCACGAATCCCTCGAATCCTGGCTCGCCGCCCTCAAGGGCCGCGCCGAGCAGCCCGCCTGACCCGACCCGCCTCCCGGCACCGCAAGCACGCGACACCAAAGAAGAAGAGGAAACCGCCATGACCGCCAAGCCGTACCTGATCGGTCACTACACCCCCGCCGTCGACGAGATCACCGCGACCGGCCTGACCGTCGAGGGCCACCTGCCGCCCGAGCTGAACGGCCGGCTCGTCCGCAACAGCCACAACCCCAAGCCGGGCGTCACTCCCGCCCACTGGTTCAAGGGCAGCGGCATGGTCCACGGCATCCGGCTGCGCGAGGGCCGCGCCGAGTGGTACCGCAACCGGTGGGTGCGCACCCCCGCACTCGACGGCGCCCCCTACATGACCGAGCACGGCCCGGACCTGACCGCGAGCACCGCCGGCACCCACGTCATCGAGCACGGCGGACGCCTTCTGGCGCTGTGCGAGGCCAACTTCCCCTTCGAGCTCGACGCCGACCTGGAGACCATCGGCGCCTACGACTTCGACGGCAAGCTGCGCAGCGCCATGACCGCCCACCCGAAGACCGACCCGGTCACCGGAGAACTGCACTTCTTCGGCTCTTCGCCGTTCCCGCCCTACCTCATCTACTACATCGCCGACGCCAAGGGCCAGATCGTCCACACCGCCGAGATCCCCGGCGCGACCGCGTCCCTCAAGCACGACTTCGCGATCACCCGCCACCATGTCGTGTTCGTCGAGGGATCGGTCACCTTCGACCCGGCCGAGCACTCCGGCATCCCCTACGGCTGGAGCGACGAGCAGCCCTCGCGCATCGGCGTCATGCCCCGCACCGCCGACGGCGCCGCGAAGATCCGCTGGTTCTCCATCGAGCCCGGCAACATGCTGCACGCCTCCAACGCCTACGAAGACGCCCAGGGCCGCATCGTCCTGGAAGGCCCCACCGTCGACCGCGAAGGCTTCCAGCTGTCCTGGAACTGGTGGGTAGGCGCGCCCGGCCGCGGCACCGAGCCCAACACCCGCTCCTACACCCGCCGCTGGGTGATCGACCTGGAGCGCGGCTGCGTCGACGAGCGGATCATCGACGACCTCGCCGTGGAGTTCCCGACCCTCAACGAGGACTACCTGGGGTCGGAGAACCGCTACCAGTACGCCATCTCCTTCCCCGACCAGCACGGCAACGGCGGCTACGGCGTCGTCAAGTACGACCGCGGCACCGGCGCCCGCCGCGTCCACCAGGTCGGCGACGCCCGGCTGCCCAGCGAGGCGGTGTTCGTCCCGGCCGCCGGCGCGACGAACGAGGACGACGGCTACCTCCTCACCGTCGTCTCCGACCTCAAGCAGGACTCCTCCCGCCTGCTGGTCCTGGACGCCTCCGGACTCGACCAGGTCGCCGCGGTCCACCTGCCCCGCCGCGTCACCGGCGGCATCCACGGCTCCTGGATCCCCGACGCCGACCTCTGACCCGCCACCGGGGGCGGCTCCCTCCCGGGCCGCCCCCACCCCTTCTCACCCGAAAGTGCCCCGCATGTCCCTCGACGGAATCCTCCTCGCCGCACACCTGCTCGCCGCCCTCGCCATCCTGGCCAGCCTCATCACCGACTGGATCGGCGTGCTCGCGCTCCGCAGCGCCAGCACCCCTTCGCAGGCCAGAGAAGGCCTGAGAGCCCTTGAGGCATCGGCCGCCTTCGGCGTGTGGGGCAGGCTCGGCTCCCTCGCCGCAGGCCTCGCCCTGGCCGTCACCGCCTGGTCGTGGGAAGGCTGGATCATCGCCGGGATCATCGGCTGGACGGCCCTCGTCCTGCTCGGCGAACCGCTGACCGGCAAGGACCTGCGCCGCATGGTCAAGGACGCCCGCGAGGCCGACACCGAGCTGCCCGCCGCGCTCGCCGACCGCATCCGCCATCCGCGCCTGTGGACCTCCGTGCTGACCCGCACCGGCGTCATCACCGCCGTCCTGGCCTGCATGGTCGGCAAACCCAACCTCATCACCGGGCTCACCCTGCTGGCCTGCGGCTATCTGACCGGCCTCGGCGCCGCCAAGCTCACCGCCCGCCGCCCCCTGCGCGCGAGCGGAGCCCGCTGATGCTCATCGCCCTGCGCGTCACCACCGTCGTCCACGCCCTCGCCTACGCCCTCCAGCCGATCCTCGCCGGCATGTTCCTGTCCGGCCGCGACAACGCCATCGGCAGCCACGGCGACAACGCCGCCGTCGTCGCCACCATCGCGCTCGTCCTGACCGTCATGGCCGCCATCGCCCGGCGCAGGCGCCTGGCCGGACGACGCGTCCTGCCCGTCATGGCCGCGATCTTCGTCTTGGAGATCGTTCAGCTGACCGCCGGCATGAACCACATCCTGTGGCTGCACATCCCCCTGGGCGTCGGCCTGTTCGCCGCCGTCGTCGCCACGCTGCCTCTCGTCTTCGCCGCCCGGCCGGCCGAGGAGGCCCGCACATGACCGGCCCCACCCGCCGCGCCGTTCTCAAGGCCGCCGCCCTCGCCCTGCCCTCCGCCGTCCTCACCGGCTGCGCGGGCGGCGGCGGCTCGGTCGGCCCCGGCACGCTCACCAGCGCCGCACGGCTTCCCGCGCCCTACACGCTGCCCCTGCCGCTACCCGTCCCGGCCGCCCCCGTCCGCTCCTCCGCCGACGGCGACCACTACGAGATGACCCTCAAGGAGACGACCACCGAGATACTGCCCGGCTACGCCACCACGATCTGGGGCTACGACGGCACCTTCCCCGGCACCTACCTGGAGGCCAGGTCCGGCACTCCGATGATCCTCCACCAGACCAACCTGCTGCCGGTCCCCATCGCCACCCACCTGCACGGCGGGATCACCCCACCGTCACAGGACGGCTTCCCCACCGACCTGCTCTACCCCCGAAGCCTCGCTCACCTCGCCACCGGTCGCCTCCGCCGCGAAGCCCACACCGGCCATGGCGGGCACGAGACGATGCACGACCCCTTCGCGCAGGTGAGCACCCACCAGCGCGCCTACGCCTTCCCCATGCGACAGCGCGCCGCCACCTTGTGGTACCACGACCACCGCATGGACTTCACCGGAGCCCAGGTCTGGAAGGGACTCGCCGGCCTGTGTGTCGTCCGCGACGACGAAGACGACGCGCTCCCGCTGCCCCGCGGCGAACGCGAGATCCCGCTGCTCCTGTGCGACCGGGCCTTCGACGCCGACGGGCAGCTCGTCTACCCCGCCGCGGATCCGACCCTGCTCGGCGCCCCCGGCATGGACGAATCGATCATGGGCGGCGCCCAAGGCGACGTCATCCTCGTCAACGGCGCCCCCTGGCCGTACCTGGAGGTCGCGGCCGCCCGATACCGCCTGCGCCTGATCAACGCCTCGAACGCCCGGCGCTACGAACTACGGCTCGACGGACCCGCGGACAGCCGGTTCACCCAGATCGGCGGAGACGGCGGCCTCCTGGAGGCCCCCGTCCACCACACCACTCTTCGGATCTCCCCGGCCGAACGCTTCGACGTCGTCGTCGACTTCTCCCGCTACGCCGTCGGCTCCTCGGTCACCCTCGTCAACCTCGCCGGCGCCGACGGCGCCGGCCGCGTCATGCGGTTCCACATCACACGCAAAGCCGGCGACGACTCGGCGATCCCCAACCGGCTGTCCGATCTCCCACCGCTCATCCCGCGTGGAGCCCACCGGCACCTTGTCTTCTCGCGCAACGGCTCCCAGTGGCAGATCAACGGCACGCCCTTCGACCCGGCCGTCCCGCACCTGCGTCCGGCCTTCGGAACCACCGAACACTGGACCATCCTCAGCGTCGAACGACACCCCTTCCACCTGCACGGAGCCTTCTTCCGAGTGCTCGGCCGCGGCTCCTCCGGGCCAGGCCCCTACGACGCGGGATGGAAGGACACCGTGGAACTGGTCCCCGGCGACCAGATCCACCTCGCCGTCCGCTTCGACGCCTACCGCGGTCGCTACCTCGCCCACTGCCACAACCTCGAACACGAAGACATGGCCATGATGGCCACCCTCCAGGTCGGCTGAGCCCACCTGTGCCACGACTCCGAGGTGTCTCGCCGTGCCCCAGGGATGGGCCTTCACGCGGCGTGCCGCCTGTTCAGGCCGGACAGCTGCCAGGCCAGCCGGGTGCGGACGGCGGGGACGCGGCCGGCCAGGGCGAGGATGAGGTTGCGCAGGACGCGGCGGCCGGCGGCGGCCGTGGCCAGCTTGGTGAGCCGCCCGGCGAGGGCGACCACCTGCTCGGCCTGCGGGCGGCGGGTGGCGGCGTAGGAGTCGAGCAGGCTGTCCGGCTCGCCGTCGAGCACCCGGGCCAGCGTCTCGCCCAGGTGTACGGCGTCGTCGATGCCCAGGTTCATGCCCTGACCGCCGGCGGGCGAGTGCACGTGGGCGGCGTCGCCGGCCAGCAGGAGGCGGCCCTGGCGGTAGGTGTCGGCGATGCGGTGGTGGACCCGGAAGCGTGAGCTCCAGATCAGCTCCTGCACCCGCGCGGGCTCGGCCTCGGGGCCGCGGGTGTCGAGCAGGTGCTGCACGAAGGGAATGCCGGGATCCTTGGGAGCCTCGTCCACGGTGGCGACGATGCGGTGCAGGCCGCCGGGCAGCGGGGCGACCACGACCAGCCCGGCGGGCGAGAAGTACAGGACGACCTCGTTCTGCGGCACCCCGCCGGACAGGCGGACGTCGGCGAGGACGAACGACTCGGCGTAGGTGCCGCCGGTGAAGCCGATCCCGGCGCTCTGGCGGACGGTGCTGTTCAGCCCGTCGGCGCCGATCAGGTAGGCGGCGCGGATCCGCTGCCCGTCGTCCAGGGTGGCGGTGACGCCGTCGGCGTCCTGCTCGATGCTGCTCACCCGGGCGGGTCTGATCACCTTGCCGCCGAGCTCGTGCAGGCGGGCCAGCAGATGGGCCTCGGTGTCGGCTTGGGAGATCATCAGGGTGTAGGGGTAGGCGGTGGGCAGGCCGTCGAAGGGCACCGGCACCAGCACCCGGTCGCGGTCGCGGATGGTGAAGACCGGAGTGTGGATGCCGTGCGCGGCCATCCGGTCCGCCACGCCGTACGGCGTGAGGACTTCCAGGGTGCGGGCGTGCACGACGGCGGCGCGGGAGGTGTTCGCGCCTTCCGCCTCCGCATCCACGATCATGACCTGACGGCCGTGCTGGGCCAGGACGATCGCGGCGGTGAGCCCGGCGGGTCCGGCTCCGATGATGAGCACCTCGGCGTTCATGGCGCCTCCTTGGTCAACGGCTGTTGGCATGAACGTAAGCCCGCCACGAGTGGAATGTCAACGCGTGTTGGCCTACAGTTGTTGACATGAGGAGATCCTCCGCCGAGACCAAGGCCGTGATCCTGGCCGCGGCCCGCGAACGCTTCGCCGCCGACGGCTACGACAAGGCCACCATCAGGGCCATCGCCGCCGACGCGCGGATCGACCCGGCCATGGTGATGCGCTACTTCGGCACCAAGGAGAAGCTGTTCGCCGCCGCGGCCGAGTTCGACCTGGAACTGCCCGAGTTGGCGCCGGACCAGGCCGGCGCCGGCCTGGTCCGCCACTTCCTGCGCAAGTGGGAGGCCGACGAAGGGCTGCAGGTGCTGCTCCGCACCGGCGTGACCAACGAGGCCGCCGCCGAACGGATGCGGACGATCTTCGCCGGTCAGGTCATGCCGCTCGTGATCGGCCTGACCGGCGATCCGGAGCGCGCTCCCTTGCGGGCTTCCCTGGTCGCCTCGCAACTACTGGGCCTGGCCCTGTCCCGCTACATCCTGCAATTCCCGCCGATGGCGGCGGCGACGGAGGAGGAGCTCGTGGCCTGGCTGAGTCCCACGGTCCAGCGCTATCTCACCGAGTGAAACCACCGGACCATCAGGTGGCGAAGGCGCGCCGCCACGCAAGCGACGACTCTCAGGACGAGGCTCCGTAGCGGGCGGCGATCGCGGCGGCGCGGTCGCGCAGGGAGTCGCGCAACCACTGAGGGGCCAGGGCTTCCGCGTCCGTCGCGAGCCGCCACAGCGCCCATTCGGCGTGTCTCGGATCTTGGAACGTCACCTCCAGCCGCAGCCAGCCGTCCGAGCCGGATTCCTCGGCGCGGACGGCCAGCGCGGTGCCCACCAGATCCTCCCGCCGCGCCGGGTCCACCCGTACTCGCACGGTGACCTGGTCGCCGCCGGTCCGGAACCGCGTGCTGCGTTCCTGCCAGGCCCGGTCCAGATCCACCCGGTCCGGTCGCTGTGCGGGCTCGGCGAGCTCCTTGGCGGCCAAGATCCGGGACAGCCGGTAGGTGCGGTCCGCGCCGGACCTCGTGGCCAGCAGGTAGCCCCGGTCGCGTACGGTGACCAGGCCGATCGGGTCCACCGTGCGCCACTGCGGGGTCCGGTCCACGGCCGCGTAGTGGATCTGCAGCTTGTGCCCGGCGAACACCGCGCGCAGGACCTCGGCCACGATGGCGTCAGGGACCTCCTCGTCGACCAGCCGACGCGAGAGGAGGTCGGTCTCCGGGTCGATGAGCAACCGCTCGGCCGCGCCGGCCGCGGTGTCCCGATAGCTCTCGGGCAGCGCGTCGACCACCTTGAGCATCGCCGAAGCGAGCGCCGAGCCGAGGCCGAACGCCTGCGCGCCGCGCCGCGATCCGGCGACCAGCAGGGCAAGGGCCTCGTCGTGGTTCAGTCCGGTGAGCTCGGTCCGGAAACCGGGCAGCAACGCGAAGCCGCCGTGCCGCCCGCGTTCGGCGTAGACCGGGACGCCGGCCGCGGACAGCGCCTCGATGTCGCGCAGCACGGTGCGAGTGGACACCTCCAGCTCGCGGGCCAGAGCGGCCGCCGACAGCCGGCCGTGCTGCCGCAGCAGCAGCACCAGCGAGACCAGACGGTCGGCGCGCATGCGAGAAAGTTACCGAAATATACGACACAGGATGTCGTGATTCGCTGCGAGGCTCATCAACGCGACAAGAAGTGCGGCTACCGAGCCGATCGACGTACGTCATGTCGACGAATCGAATGGAGCTGATGTGGCAATGGAGCGAACGGCGGTCAACCCGTGGGCGTGGTCGGTGGAGCTGGGATACAACCAGGGCGAGATCGTCTCCGGGCACGCCCGGACCCTGTACTGCGCCGGGCAGACCGCGATGGGCGGCGACGGCAAGCCTCGGCATGCCGGTGACATGGCGGCGCAGTTGGCGCTGAGCCTCGACAACCTGGAGGCCGTGCTCGCAGGCGCCGGCATGTCCCTCGCGAACCTCGTCCGGCTCAACGTCTACACCACCGACGTCGATCGGCTCTTCGAGCACTACGGCGTGCTGGCGTCGCGGTTGGGCGCCGCCGGGGTGGCGCCGTCCACCACGATGCTCGGGGTGACGCGGCTGGCGATCCCCGCCCTGATGGTCGAGCTCGAGGGGACCGCCGTCGCGTGATGCGGCCTTGCCGCCTCCGGCGGAGGGCTGCCGGAGGCGGCGAGCTTGAGAGGACGTGATACGAGAAGTGCGCGGGTTGCCGGCGGAACGCCGCCGGTGGTGACAGCTCAGAAGGGGAAGGCCCGGTCCTGGTCGCGTACGGTGACCCACTGGAGCTCGCAGAACTCCTCGGCGGCGAAACCGAGCCCGAAACGTCCCCAGCCGCTGTCTTTGACGCCGCCGAACGGCATGTGCGGCTCGTCGTTGACGGGCTGGTCGTTCACGTGGACGATGCCGACGTCCAGTTTCGCCGCAAGTCGCAGGCCGCGCCGGCTGTCACCGGTGATGATCGAGGCGGCGAGGCCGAGATCCGACCGGTTGGCCCGGGCGACCGCCTCCTCGGCCGAGTCGACGGCCTCCAGGATCACGACCGGCCCGAAGGTCTCGCCGTGCGCGATCTCGGCCTCGTCGGGAACGTCGGTGAGCACGGTGGCCGGATAGCACGGCGGCCGGGGTGTCCCTCCGGCCAGGACGCGGGCGCCGCGTTCGACGGCCTCGTTGACGCGGCGGTCGAGGAGGGCCAGGGCCCACTCGTTGATGACCGGGCCGACGACGGTCTCCGGGTCGTGCGGGTCGCCCGTCGGCAGGGCCGCCACCTTGGCCGCGAACCGCTCGGCGAACTCCTCCGCCAGCGGGCGTTCGACGTAGACGCGCCGGGCGCACATGCACACCTGTCCCTGGTGGACGAAGGCGCCGTAGGCCGCGGCGTCCACCGCGTACCCGACTTCGGCGTCACCCGCGACGATGAGCGGGTTCTGCCCGCTGAGCTGGAGCACGAGGCGCTTGAGGCGCCGCCCGGCCTTCTCGGCGAGACGTCGCCCCGTCGGCGTCGACCCGGTGAAGTTGATCCGCTTGACCAGGGGGTTCGCGAGCATCGCGTCGCCGATGTCGCCGGCCTCGCCCGGGGCGTGGGTGACGACGTTGAGCGTGCCGGCGGGAAGGCCGGCCTCGTGGAGGATCTCGGCCCAGATCGCGCCTCCGGTGTAGGGGGCTTCCTCCGAGGGTTTGAGCACGACCGTGTTGCCGAGGGCGAGCGGGCCGACGATCGCCCGTCCCGACAGGGTGAGCGAGGCGTTCCACGGCGCGATCGCCGCGACCACGCCGACCGGGCGCCGTACGGCCATGGCCTGGGTGCCCTCGACGTCCGACGGCAGCAGTTCCCCCACGGGCCGATAGGCCAGATGGGCGGCCTGTCGCAGGAGCCTGAGCGTGAAGTCGACCTGGACGTCGCCGAAGTGACGGCCGCACCCGGTCTCGTCGGCGAGGGCGTCGAGGACCTCCGCACGGCGGCCCTCCAGGATGTCGGCGGCCCGCAGGAAGACCTGCTGGCGTCGCCGGGGCGACTCCCCGGCCCAGCCGCCGAACGCCGCGTGGGCGGCCTCGATCGCCCGGCGCGCGTCCTCGGCGTCGCCCGCGGCGACCTCGCAGAGCGCCGCCCCGGACCACGGGGAGTGGTCGAGGTAGGTGCGGCCGGAGCCGGCGGCCACCCAGTCGCCGCCGATGAAGTGGCCGAGTCGCTCCCCGCGCCACCCGTTCCCGGCGCGCCCCGCTCCGGTCATATGGCTCGATCCTCTTCCCCACGTCGTCCGCACGGTCGAGAAAGCGTTCACGCAATCGGGCCGGTGGTCAAATGCGTTCGGATAGCCGGAACTCGATGGCAATATGCTGACCGCGTGACCGAAGAGGACGCTCCCCGCCGGGCCGGCCGTGTGACGGCTGATCCCTCCGCCTCGCACTCCGTCTCCCTGGAGCGCGGCCTGCGCATCCTGTCGGCCTTCACCGGGAACCGATCGGTGCTGGGGATCGCCGACCTGGCGCGCGCGGCCGGCCTGAACAAGAGCACGACGCACCGGTACGTGGCCACGCTGACGGTGCTGGAGTACCTCCAGCAGGACCCGGAGACCAAGAAATACTTCCTCGGCCCGCGTGCCGTCGATCTCGGGTTCGCGGCGATCGACTCGATGGAGCTCACCCGGGTCGCCGGACCGCTGCTACAGGCGCTGGCCGACGAGACCGGCTTCACGGTCAGCCTGGGGCTGTGCGACGGCCCGGACGTCGTCTACGTGGACCGCAGGAGAAGCGGCCGGCGCAGTGCCCTGGCCATGGACCTCAACCTGCACGTGGGCTCCCGGCTGCCGGCGTACTGCACCTCGATGGGCAAGGTGCTGCTGGCCCACAAGGACCCGGCGGCGCTGCGGCAGATCCTCGACCACACCGACATGGCCCGCCGCGGGCCCAAGACGATCACCAACAGGGAGCAGCTGCTGGCGGCGCTGGCGAAGGTGCGCCAGAGCGGCGTGGCGGTCAACGACGAGGAGCTGGCTCCCGGCCTGAGGTCGTTCTCCGCGCCCGTGCGCGACCGCTCCGGCGACGTGGTGGCGGCGATCAACGTCGCGGTGTACCTGACCCTCGCGCCGACCACCGTGGAGGCGCTGGCCGGGCGGCTGGAGAGCCCGCTGCGGCGGACCGCGGCCGAGATCTCCCGGCGACTCGGCCACCGGCCGCAGGCATAGTCGTTCCGGTCAAGGAATTCGCGTTCGAACTTCCGGGACGCCCTGTTGCTCCCGTGCTGACGGGACCGTACGGTCGGGGCACCTTTCCGGCATCCCCGAGGTCGGCACCGCGGTCGCCGGCCGCGCGACCCCATCCGACCGCCGCTGCCACCGGCAGGCCGGCACGGCGCCGCGGGACAGCCGTCAGGGCGACGTGCTCAAGCCCGACTCCGCGCATGAGCCACTGAGGACGAACAGGAAAGGACACCGCTGTGGGACTTCTCGACGGGGTCGACTGGCAGGGAAACATCTTCAAGAACGGCGAGTGGACCGCCGGGCTGGGAGGCGACTACGCGGTCGTCGAACCGGCCACCGGTGAGGAACTCGGCCGTATGGGGCTGGCGACCCCCGAGGACGTGGCGGAGGCGGGGGAGACGGCCACCCGGGCCCAGCGGGAGTGGGCGGCGATGCCGTACACCGCGCGTGCGGCCGTCCTGCGCAGAGCCGGCGACCTGTGGCAGCGCCACGCCGAGGAGATCAGCGACTGGAACGTCCGCGAGGTCGGCACGGTGCCGGGAATGGCCGGGTTCGCGCTGCACGTGGCGGCGGAGGAGTGCTACGAGGCGGCCTCGCTGCCGGGCCGGGCGATCGGCGAGGTTCTGCCGTCGGAGCAGCCGCGGCTGTCGATGGCACGGCGGATGCCGGCGGGCGTGGTCGCGGTGATCTCACCGTTCAACGTGCCGATCATTCTCGGCATCCGCTCGGTCGCCCCGGCGCTCGCCCTCGGCAACGCCGTCATCCTCAAGCCGGACCCCCGCACCGCCGTCACCGGCGGCACACTCATGGCGCGCGTCTTCGAGGAGGCCGGCCTGCCGCCCGGTGTCCTGCAGATGCTGCCCGGTGGCGCCGACGTCGGCGAGGCCCTGGTCACCGACCCGAACATCCGGGTCATCTCGTTCACGGGCTCGACCCCCGTGGGCCGCCGTATCGGCGAGCTGGCGGGACGGCACCTGAAGCGGGCGCATCTGGAGCTCGGCGGGAACTCCGCGCTGCTGGTGCTCGACGACGCCGACGTGGACGCGGCGGTGAACCTGGCCGCCTGGGGGTCGTTCTTCCATCAGGGGCAGATCTGCATGACGACCGGCCGTCACCTGGTCTCCGCCCGGCTGTACGACGACTTCGTGGAACGGCTCGCGGAGAAGGCCGGCGGGCTCCCAGTGGGCGACCCGAAGTCCGGCACGGTCGCGCTGGGCCCGGTCGTCGACGCGGGACAGCGCGACAAGATCCACCGCATGGTCACGCAGAGCGTGGAGCAGGGCGCGAGACTGGCGTCCGGCGGAACATACGAGGACCTGTTCTACCGGCCGACCGTGCTGGCCGACGCCCCCCTCACCGCACCCGCCTTCGCCGAGGAGGTGTTCGGTCCCGTCGCGCCGGTCACCCGTGTGTCCTCACCCGAGGAAGCCGCAGAACTGGCCGCGGCGAGCGAGTACGGGCTCTCGCTGGGCATCGTGACACGCGACGTGATGCACGGCCTCGCCGTCGCGGAACGCATCCCCACCGGCATCGTGCACATCAACGACCAGACGGTGAACGACGAGGCCAACGCGCCGTTCGGCGGCGTGCGGGCGTCCGGCACCGGGTCCCGGTTCGGGGGCGCCGCGGCGAACATCGAGGCGTTCACCGAGACCCGCTGGATCACCATGCGAGGAGAGCCCGCGCGTTATCCCTTCTGACGGCCTCGCGCGGGGCAGGCGGACCCGGCCGGAGGAAGGCCTGTCGCGTCCCGGCGGTCTGCGTTAGCGTTCGCCTAAAAACCGAAGGGCGCACCGCATGGACTCTGTCCGCGTCAGGATCCCGGTGGATTCGGCCGCCGACGGCCGGCAGCACTTCATCGAAGCCGAGATCGAGCCGGGTCCGGGTGTCACGCTCGCCTCCGCCGGCAGGCTGCAGGAAGCGGGCTGGTCGCTGGCGGAGGCGTTCGACCGGGTGGGTCCCGCGCTCGACGTCATCGTGACCAGGCTCCGCTCCCAGCTCCGCGCGCCGAAGGAGGTGGAGATCGAGTTCGGCCTGACACTGGGAGGCGAGCTCGGCGTGATCTTCACCAAGGGCACGGCGGAGGCGTCCTTCACGGTCACCGCCCGGTGGGAGGAGACCGCGGACGGCGATGCCCCGGCCTGAGCACGCCATCGTCCAGATCCTCGACGGCGGCCAGCACGCCATCGGGCTCGGCTTCGCCGTCGGCAGCAGGCAGGTGGTGACCTGCGCCCACGTGGTCAACACCGCCCTGGGCCGCGATCAGCGCGAGGTCGCGCCGCCCCCGGCCCGGCCCGTCTGGCTGCGCTTCCCCTTCTCGGGTGACGAGGTGGTGCGTCTCGCCCGGGTCGCCGCCTGGGCTCCGCGCCCGGATGAGGACTTCGAGCTCGCCGACGTGTGCGGGCTGGTGCTGCCCGAGCCCATGCCGGAACCGGTCACGCCGCTGACGTTCGCGGACGAGGGCAGCGCCCCCACCGACGTGCAGATGTGGGGACCCTCGCCGCTGCGCGAGACCGGCGGCCACGTGACCGGCGAGCTGATGGGCGCGGTCGACGCGGTGCGCCTGCAGGTGGACCAGCGGGTCGGCGGGGTGTTCTCGGCCCGCGCGGGGTTCAGCGGCGGCCCGGTCTGGATCCGGGCGACGGGCCAGGTGGCCGGCATGCTCCAGGCCGTCGGCCGCGAGGACGTGTACGTCATCAGGCCCGAGGTCCTCGTACGCTCGTGGCCCGACGTGCTCTTCCGCCCGCCGCCCTCGCCGTACGTCGGACTGCGGGCCTTCGGGGCGGACGACCGGGTGGTGTTCTTCGGCCGTGAGGAGTTCGTCGGCGCGCTGGCCGCCGACGCGGAACGGCTGCCTCTCGTCGTCGTGATGGGGCCGTCGGGCAGCGGCAAGTCGTCGGTCGTCGACGCCGGGCTGGTGCCCAGGCTCACGGCCGGGGGCGGCACGGGAGTGGTGCGGATGCGGCCGGGACGGCATCCCGTGCGGGCGCTGGCCTGGGCGCTGTGGCCGTCCGAGGACCCCGACGAGGGGGCGGCCCGGCTCCGCACGCTCGGGCTGCGCCGCTGCGTCGGCGATCATCGGCGGCAGGCCGGGCTCGCCCGCTGTCTCGTCGTCGTCGACCAGGGAGAGGAACTGGTGACCCGCGCGAGCGAGGAGGGCTTCCTCGACCTGCTCGCCGAGCTCGCGGAGCCAGAGCCGCGCCCCGGCCTGGTGGTCGCTATGAGCATCCGCGCCGACTACTTCGGCCCGCTCATCGTGGCGCACGAACGGGTCGGCGACTACGTCCGCCGGCACGCGCGGACGCTGCGGCAGATGTCGGAGCCCGAACTGCGCGCGGCGATCACCCGCCCGTTGCTGCGGACCGGACCGCCGCGCGTGACGATCCGGCCGTCGCTGGTCGACAGGCTCTGCGCCGACTTCCGCGGCCGGCCCGGTGAGCTCCCCCTGCTGCAGTTCGCGCTGACCCGGCTGTGGGAGGCGCAGCGCGACGGCGAGCTGACGCTGGAGTCGTACCAGACCATCGGCGGCACCGGCGCGCTGGCCCTGTACGCCGACGAACGCATCGCGCTCCTGTCCGATGCCGAGCTGGCCGCGGCCCGCCGCGTCCTGACCGGCCTCGTCCTGCCCGGCACCGAGGACGTCGGCCGTCCGGTCGCCCGCGGCGAGCTGCGTGCCGGGGACTGGCCCGTCGTGGAGCGCCTGGAACACGACCGTCTCGTCGCCGTCAACCGGCAGGGCGCGGAGCCGACGGTCGAGATCGCCCACGAGGCGCTGCTGCGCGGCTGGGACAGGCTGCGCGAATGGCTGCTCGACGACCACGAGTTCCGCGAATGGCGCCACTCCACCGCCCTGCTCCAGGCCGCCTGGCAGGAGAACGGGCGGGATCCCAGCCTGCTGCTGCGCGGGCCGGTGCTGGCCCGGGCGGAGGAGATGGTCTCCTCTCACCCTGACGACACCCGGCGGGTGCGCCCGTTCGTGGAGGAGAGCCGCCGCGCCCAGGACGCAGAGGAACGGCGCCGGCGGGAGCTGACCGCCCGCGCCGAGGCCCTGCACCTGTCGGCCCGCGCCGAGCTGGCCGTGGCCACTTCGGACCTCGGCATGGAGGAGGCGTTGCTGCTCGACATCTGTTCGCTGCGCCGCTTCCCGACCGTCGAGGCCGAGCGTGCGCTGCACCGCAGGGTGGCCGCGTCCACCGTTCTGCTCTCCCGCTTCAAGGGCCTGGATGATTACGTGAGCGCGCTGACCTTCCATCCGCGGGCGAACATCCTGGCGGCCGGGGGCGCCGACGGCACCGCCCGGGTGTGGGACCTCAGCATGGGCCGGGAGCTGCACCGGTTCACCGGCAAGGGCAGGGGCAGGGGCATGCCGGAGGTCAGGAGGCTCGCGTTCGACGCCGCCGGGGCCCGCCTCGCCGTCGGTTTCACCATGGGCCACGACACCGAGGTGCGGGACCTCGCCACCGGAGGGCTGCTGCACCGGCTCCCGCACTTCGGAGAGGTCACGGCGCTGGCCTTCCAGCCCGGCGGCGACCTGCTTGCCGTCGGCAGCGAGCACGTCGTGGCGCTGTGGGACCTGAGCGGGGCACGGGCGAGGAAGGTCAGGGAGATTCCTCACCGGGTCCACGCCGTCGCCTTCAGTCCGGACGGCACCCTGCTCGCGACCGGAGGGCTCGACCGCACGGCCCAGGTCTGGGACGTGGCCACCGGCGACATGCGCCACCGCCTGGAACACGAGAACTCCGTGACCGACGTCGCCTTCCATCCGGGAGGCGACCGCCTGGCGACCACCAGCGCCGACACGCACGGCCGTCCGGACTGCGTGAGCCGGGTGTGGGACCTGAACACGGGGGAGGAGCTGCACCGCCTCGCCTTCGACGCCTCCGTGAGCTTCAGCATGGCGTTCGACCCCGACGGCGTCGGCGTCGCCACCGCGAGCACCGACAGGACGGCGCGGGTGTGGGAGCTGTCCACCGGCGAGGAGTTGCACCGCCTCGTTCACGACAGCCCCGTGTACGCCGTGGCGTTCGACCCCGAGGGACAGCGCCTGGCCAGCGGCGACGACGAGGGGACGATCAGCCTGTGGGACCTCGCCGCGCGCCCGGAGACGTTCGTCGCGGTCGAGGACCGCTGGGTGAGCGACGTCGCCTTCCACCCCGGCGGCGCCAGGCTGGCGGCGGCCGCCCAGACCTCGGTCCCGGTCTGGGACCTCGCGACCGCGGCGGAGGTACGCAGGATCGCGGGCGAGGGGATGGCCGTCGCGTTCGACCCCACAGGCACGCGCCTGGCCGTCGGCACGCGGGCCGCGTCCGTGTGGGACCTGGAGACCGGGCGTGAGACGCACCGCTTCCCCCACGACAGCATCGTCCTCGGCGTGGCCTTCCACCCCGGCGGAGGGTGGCTGGCCAGCTGCTCCAGTGACGGCACCACCCGGGTGTGGGACCTCGGGACGGGGCAGGAGGTCGTGCGCCTGGTGCACGGCGACGAGTCCTGGGTCCGCGACGACGACGGCACGCCCGAGACCACCGTGACCTCGCTCGCCTTCGACGGCCGCGGCGCCCGCCTCGCCACGGGCACCAGCCACAACGTGGTGCGCGTGTGGCAGGTGCCCGAAGGCCGGGAGATCCGCCGGTTCATCCATCCCCGGGGTGTGCAGGATGTCGCGTTCCACCCCGGGGGCGGCTCGCTGGCCACCGCCTGCAAGGACGGCGTCGTCCGCGTCTGGGACCTGGAGACGGGGACGGAGGCGTACCGGCTGGTCGTGGGCGTCGACCCGTACGCGGTGGCGATCGACGCGCACGGCGCCCGGCTCGCCACCGGCAACGTCGACGGCACCGCCCGGGTGTGGGACCTGAGGACCCTTGAGGAGACCCATCGGCTCTACCACGGGAACGCGGTGTACGCGGTGGCGTTCGACCCCGGCGGGGTCCGGCTGGCCACGGGCTGCAGCGACCACACGGTCCGGGTGTGGGATCTGCGGGCGGAGACGCTGATCGAGCAGGCGCGGGCCCGGCTGACGAGGAACCTGACCCCGCAGGAGTGGGAACGCTACATGCCCGGCACGCCCTATCAGAAGTTCCGCCACGATCTCCCCTGACTCCACACGGCCGCGGCGGTGCGGGCACGTTCGCGTTCCTACTTGTCGTGCTGCCGGCGCACCATCTCCCTGATCCATACGGGCGCGAACGGAGACGTGCAGCCCGGGGAGGTCGGGTAGTCCTTGAGCACCTCCAGGCGCTCACCGATGTCGATCGCGCGGGCGCGGTGCTCGGCGTGCTCGATCCCGATCTGAGCCAGGCAGTGGTTCATCGCCCACTGCAGGCGGTCCGGGGCGTCCTTCATCTCCGCCTCGATGACGTCGAGCAGTCCTGCGAGGTCGAGGCCCTCAGGCTTCTTCGTCACGCGTTCGGCGGTCAGCGCCCAGCCGGCACTCGCGACCACCGGGTCGGGATCGGCGGACCAGGCCAGGCGCAGCTCTTCGGAGTGCGGGTTCTTCTTCACCACGTAGTTCACGAGCCAGTCGTGCACCTTGGGTGCGCGCGCCTCGCGCAGCATGACGTCCAACTCGTCACGCTCGAACGCCTTCGGACGGCAGATCAGGATCGCCAGCAGCCGGGCGGCGGTGTCATCGGTCGCCCAGAGCCGGCATGCGAGTTCCTGCTGCGTCTTCAGCCGCTTCGCGAGCGCGCGCAGCCTGCCGAGGTTCACCCCGTGATCGTCGCCGTGTCTCTCGTTCACCTCGCGTGCCTTCGGGTCCGCGAGCTCGGCCAGCTCGGTCATCACCTCGGCCGCCAACATCTCGGTCGGCGTCGTCTCGGCCACGTCAACCTCCTGTCCATCAGGTGCGGGATCAGCCTACGAGCACTCGATGACCGGGCTTGGCTTCGTAGGCCGTCGGTTCCTTGATCTGCCCGGTGCGGTACGGCGTTCCTGGCCGACGGTCGTCGCGGAGACGCGGGTGCTGAACGTTTCAGCGACGGGTGCGCGCGTACGAAGGGGGACGGGACGAGTATGCGGTGATTGGGCGGGGCGTGAGGCGGAGCTCTTGCGGGGAGAGCAACGCGGCGTTCTTGACCGGCCGGCGCGTGTCGTATTTGCTCCGCTCACCACCATCGGGCTGAGGGAGCGTCGGGAAGGAAATTGTTAGCGCTAACAATCCGTCGTCGCACGGGCCCGGAGCCGGAATCCGGCCGCGGAAGCGCCGCGGGACGATCGGGGGAGGCGGGCCACTGCCGATGCCCGGAGGCCGTCCGCGGCGGCGCCCGTCCCCATCTCGGCTGAAGGCCTTTCCCGGCGTTCGCGTCCCGCTGGGGTCGCCGCGCCGCTCCGCGTCGGCTGCCACAGGCCACCGGCCTTGTCCCCGTGCCCGCGTGCCTTATCCGCAGACAGCATCCGAATCACCACTGGAGGGCCGAGATGAAACCGCCCAACCATCCGATGGATCGGCCGCGAGGCCGCGCCCGCGTCCGCGGTCTGGCCGCCGTTCTGGCCGCGGTCGCCGCCGTCGCGGTCGGAGTGGCGATGCCCGCGCAGGCGGCGTCGACGCTGAAGGCGTCGGCCGAGGCCAGGGGGCGATACTTCGGCACCGCGCTGACACGAGGCGACCTCGGCATCACCGCCGAGGTCAACCTCGCCGCGGCCCAGTTCGACATGCTGACCCCCGGCAACGAGATGAAGTGGGACGCCACCGAGCCGTCCAGAGGCTCGTTCAACTTCGGGCCGGGTGACCAGATCGTCTCCTTCGCCCAGTCCCACGGAATGCGGGTACGCGGGCACAACCTGGTGTGGCACTCCCAGCTGCCTGCCTGGGTCGGCGGCGTGGCGCTCAACCAGGTCCAGGGCGTGATGGAGAACCACATCACCACCGAGGCCACCCACTACAAGGGGAAGGTCTACGCCTGGGACGTCGTCAACGAGCCGTACAACGAGGACGGCACGCTGCGCCAGGACGTGTTCTACAAGGCGATGGGCTCCAACTACATCGCGATCGCGTTGCGGGCCGCGCACGCCGCCGACCCGGACGCCAAGCTGTACATCAACGACTACAACATCGAGGGCATCAACGCCAAGAGCAACGGGCTCTACTCGCTGGCCCAGTCGCTGGTGGCCCAGGGTGTTCCGCTGCACGGCATCGGTTTCGAGAGCCACTTCATCGTCGGCCAGGTCCCCTCGTCCCTGCAGGCGAACATGCAGCGCTTCGCCGACCTGGGCCTCGACGTCGCCATCACCGAGCTCGACGACCGCATCCAGATGCCGGCCGACAGTTCCGAACTGCAGCAGCAGGGCACCGACTACGGCAAGGTCGTGAACGCCTGCCTGGCGGTCTCCCGCTGCGTCGGCGTCTCCCAGTGGGGCGTGGACGACGGCCACTCCTGGATCCCGGGGACGTTCCCCGGTTACGGCGCCGCCATGATGTGGGACTCCAGCTACCAGCCCAAGCCCGCCTACACCGCGGCCCTGAACGCACTCAACAGCGGCACCTCGTCGCCGTCGGCTTCTCCCTCGCCCTCCTCCTCTCCGTCCTCGTCTCCCTCCTCCTCGCCGTCCCCGTCTCCCTCCAGCACTCCGATCGGGGGCGCGTGCTCGGCGACCATGAAGACGACCAACAGCTGGCCGGGCGGGTTCCAGTCGGAGGTGACGGTGCAAGCGGGCAGCGCCTCGGTCGGCGGCTGGACGGTGAAGTGGACCTGGCCCGGTGGGCAGAGCATCAGCAGCCTGTGGAACGGCACGCAGAGCGTGTCCGGCTCCTCGGTGACCGTCCGCAACGCCTCCTACAACGGCTCCCTCGCGGCCGGGGCGTCCACCACGTTCGGCTTCACCGCCAACGGCACCGCGGCCACCCCCACCCTCACCTGCACCAGCCCCTGACCCGCGTCAGGGGACATCGCTGAGAGCGGGCCGGGACCCCCTCCCGGCCCGACGCGATGCCCCGGCGGCGGCCGGTCGCGGTCGTCGTACCGCATCGTCCGCGCTCAGCAGGGCCGATCCCGAGCCGGTTCGGACCCCGCGCCGCTTACAAGGGCGTCCGGGCACGGCGTCCTGAGTGTCGTTCCTGTCGAGCAGTCAGCGCTCCGCTTGGTTCGCTGCGTGAGGCCGCAGAGCTCTGCACGCAGGGGGAGCCAGACCTGTCGCCATGACCGCTCAACCTGCGGAGCCTGGCGGGCAGCAGGACCCTGGTGAGGCACGCGCATCGATCTCCGACGTGCGACCGCCTACGCCCGCCGGGGCTCGCGCTCCCAGCGACGCGCCCCGAAGCGTGAGCGCACGTACGAACGGCCCTCAGGCCACATCCGCAAACATGCGGCAGAGGTGGAGCACCGCGTGGCGCCAGACCAGCATGCCGCAGCCGTGCGCCGAGGCCGGCCAACCCCACTGCCCCGCGCACGTACCGCGGGCTGAGCGCAGAATACGGACCGTGCCTCTCGTCACAGCGGTGCGAGGCAACGGTCCCCGCTGACCTGCTGCTCACGTGACATCCTGCGGGGTGACGGAGATCATTCCCACGGCCGTCGTCCGGCCCGCCGTCTCCCCAGCGCTACAACCGCGGTCGCCGCAAGCTCGATGCCCATACCGCCTACTGTCATTTATCCGCGGGCAAAGTCCACGGTCCAGTAAATCCGGTTGTTGTGTCCCCGCGCTGTGCCCACACCTATTATCCTGTAGTCGCAGTTCAGAAGTGCCTGGCGGTGACCCCAGTTGGACGCTTCGTCGTGGTATAGCCAGTTGTCCATTGCTTGAGCGAGAGTCTGGTTAGTGCCGAAGCTCCAGTTCTCGGTCTTGCTTGCGGGGGAGAATCCGGCCGCCCGGATTCGATCCGCAGGCATTAGGCCGTCAGAGTCGATATGACCCCGCCTGGGATCGCCCTGCGGATACGCGTCGATGAGGGTGGCGTAGTTGGCGGCTAGATCTTCGCTGTGCTTTCGTGCTACTTCACTTAATCGCGAGTCGACACGCACTCCGGGCTCAGCGCAGTTGCCTTCGTTCCGTCGCGCCTGGGTGATCTGGTCGATCATCTGCTGGATTTCAGGGGTCTGCCCATTCGGGAGGCCGTTGAGATTCATACGGAATGGGCCATTCCATCGGAATTCCGGCCCTGAGTCGCGCCAGAAGAAATAAAGGTCGTCATCGACGCGAGCGATCAGCTCGAGGTTGCCGCCACCGAAGTTGGACTGGATCAGGGTAACCGCGTCTACGTGACCGAGGTCCTGGGCGAACGTCCACGGAGCGCTCCACGGCAGGCCCGCGGCATCGTTGTTGCGCCACATGAAAGTCAGGCCGCCGCCGGCAGCGGGGTAGACGAGCTCGAAGTTGCCGTTGGTGCCGAATCGGCTTTGGATCAGCACTGGATTCCCAGCCGCGCCGGCAGCGATCTGGTATGGGCCGTTCCATTGGAATGCCGGCCCTGAGTCGCGCCAGAGGAAGTGCAGCCTATCGCCGACGCGAGCGATCAGCTCGAGGTTGCCGCCACCGAAGTTGGACTGGATCAGGGTAACCGCGTCTACGTGACCGAGGTCCTGGGCGAACGTCCACGG
>NZ_JBEYWQ010000031.1:58984-80292 GCF_040644495.1 Microbispora sp. NPDC046973
ACGTCCACGGAGCGCTCCACGGCAGGCCCGCGGCATCGTTGTTGCGCCACATGAAAATCAGACCTGCGGAACCGGACGGAACGACGAACTCGAAGTTGCCGTTGGTGCCGAACCGGCTTTGGATTAAGACTGGATTGCCGCTGATGCGAGACATGATACTTCCCTTCTTCGTGCGGGCAGGATTAATGCGTGGAGTCATGACCATTGGAACGAGAAGGCCGAAAGCGTGAAAGTCGAGATGGCTGCGGCGCACTCTATGGCCTACACCCCTGCGACCGGACCGGTAGGTTGAACTCTCCCGGATCCGGTAATAACTCCCCAGGCCGGCGGGTCTTGTACTCGCGTATATGTTCCAATTGCGGTGCGGCCGGTATACTCCCAAGTCGCAAGTTCCCTCTTACCTGCAACCCAGTTTAGGACGTTCGCTGCCGAATGCACTTAAAGGTGATGGAAACAGGTCATTGGCCGCCCTCTGCGTCCGGCTCGCAATACCAGGCGCATGCATGCCCGCCATAAGCTGACTTCAATGGGCTGCCACGATCAGCTTGTTCGCGGCCGCGTGCCCACCTGGCGGCGGGCCATGTAGGAGCTCTCCGTGTTCACGATCGAGAGCGAGTTGCCCGGGAGCGCGACGGGCGTGGTCCGGGGCAACCCGGCTCGTCGCCGCCGTGATCGGACCGCACACCCGTTCTCAGCTGGTGGCGCCCCAGGTGAGGGAGAGGCCGGTGGCGGCGCGTTCGGTGCGGATCTCCATCATGCTGCCGAGGATGGTGGCATGGTCGGACACCACGGGCGTGGCGTCGAGCGTGTAGGTGATCCGGGTGCTGACGAGCACCGGGCTGCCCTGCGGCTCGCGGAGGTGGCGGGCGGCGGCGGGGTCGAGCAGACCGGGCCGGACCACCTCGGACGCCCGGGAGACCGCCACTCCCGCGTCGGCGAGGGCCGTGTAGAGGGAGACGGCGGTGAAGTCGCGGTCGCGGATCTGGTCGGCCACCGGCCGGCGGACCCAGGACACCTGGTGGACGGCCGGACGGCCCGCGAACTCGCGGACCCGCTCCAGCCGCAGGGCGGTGTCGCCGGGACGCAGCCGTAGCTCCGCGGCGACCCGGGCGGGGGCCCGGCGCACCGCCAGCCCGGTCACCGCGGTGCGCACGTCGTGGCCCTGTTTACGCAGGTCGTCGACCAGGCTGCGGAGCGAGTCGAGCTGGTACGCCAGGTGGGGCGGGGCGACGAACGTGCCCTTGCCGGGCTGCTGCACGATCAGCCTCTCGTCGCTGAGCTGCCGCAACGCCTGGCGCAGCGTCATGAGGGTCACCCCGTAGGAGGCGCTCAGCTCCCGCTGTGGCGGCAGGGCCTCACCGGGGGCGTAGTGTCCCGACCGGATCTTCGCGGCGAGGTCGGCGGCGATGGCGCGGTATCTCGCCTCGTGCCCGGCGTCGGGGGTCATCGTGGTCGGTCACACTCCTGGTCGAGGGCTTGCCGCAGGGTCGTGAGGAAGGCCCGCAGGTCGTCCGGCCCAGCCCCGTCGAGCACCCGCCGCATGACCGCGGCGCCGACCACCACGCCGTCGGCGTGCCGGCGGGCTTCACGTGCCTGGTCCGGGGTGGAAATGCCAAATCCTAGCAAGACCGGCCGGTCGGTGACGCGCCTGATCCGCTCGGTGAGCTCCGCCGCCGAGGCGGCGAGGGCGGCCCGCTCACCGGTGGTGCCCATCAGCGACACCGCGTAGACGAATCCGCGGCTGCGGCGCGAGATCTCCGCCAGCCGCGGCTGCGGCGTCGCCGGCGACGCCAGCAGGGCCGGCTCGATCCCGGCGGCTGCGGCCGCGGCCGCCAGTTCGTCCGCCTCGTGCACCGGCAGGTCGGGCACGATCAGGCCGCTGACGCCGGCCTGGCGCAGCGCGGCGCAGAAGGTCTCGGGGCCGTCGTGCAGCACCAGGTTGTAGTAGGTGCTGACGACCAGTGGCACACGCAGGTCCGGTATGCCGGACAGGTCGGCGAGGATCCGGCGGGTACTCGCCCCCCGGGCCAGTGCCGTGTCACCGGCCTGCTGGATGGTGACGCCGTCCAGCGTGGGGTCGGAGAAGGGCAGGCCGACCTCGATCGCGTCCGCTCCTGCGGCGGCGAACGCGTGCAGGTAGTCCGTCCAGCCGCGAGCGATCCCCCCGGTGACGTACGGCATGAGCAGGCCGCGGCCGGTGTCCCGGCGGGCACGCAGGTGGCGTTCGACCGCGCCCGCGGTCAGGGTGGGGTTCGTCACAGCAGCTCCTTCAGGGTTGAGACGTCCTTGTCGCCCCGGCCGGACAACGTCATCAGCACCGTCGATCCCGCGGGCAGGTCGCCGTCGCCGGCCGCGCGGATCACCCAGGCCAGGGCGTGCGCCGACTCGAGCGCCGGGACGATGCCTTCGGTGCGCGCCAGCCGTACCGCCGCGCCGACCGCCTCGTCGTCGGTCACCGTGACGTAGCGGGCCCGGCCCAGGTCGCGCAGGTGGGCGTGCTCCGGGCCGACGCCCGGGTAGTCGAGCCCGGCGGCGATGGAGTGCGCCTGGGTGATCTGCCCGTCGTCGTCCTGCAGGAACAGCGAGCGGCAGCCGTGCATGACGCCGAGCCGGCCGCGAGCCGCCCCGGCGCCACCCTCCGCCTCGACACCGACCAGGCGCGCCGGGGTGTCGGCGAATCCGGCGAACGTGCCGGCCGCGTTGGAGCCGCCGCCGACGCATGCGACCACGTAGTCGGGGACGCCGGTCCGCAGTTCGGCGGCGCACTGCCCGCGGGCCTCGTCGCCGATGATCCGCTGGAACTCCCTGACCATCCACGGGTACGGGTCCGGCCCGACGACCGAGCCGAGGCAGTAGTGGGAGTCGCCGGTCGCGCCCACCCAGTGCCGCATGGCCTCGCTGGTCGCGTCCTTGAGGGTGCGGCTGCCCGTGGTCACCGGGACCACCTCGGCGCCCAGCATGCGCATCCGGAAGACGTTCAGCGCCTGCCGCTCGACGTCGCGCTCGCCCATGAACACCGTGGCCTCCAGCCCGAGCAGCGCGGCGGCGGTCGCGGTGGCCACCCCGTGCTGGCCCGCCCCCGTCTCGGCGATCAGCCTGCGCCGTCCCATCCGGGTGGCCAGCAGGGCCTGGCCCAGCACGTTGTTGATCTTGTGGGATCCGGTGTGGGTGAGGTCCTCGCGCTTGAGGTACAGCTGCACGCCCAGCGCCTCCGACAGCCGGCGGGCCGGTGTGAGCGGGGTCGGCCGCCCGGCGTGCACGGCGAGCAGCCGCGCCAGGGCGCCGCGGAACCCCGGGTCCGCCCAGGCCTCCCGGAACGCCTCGTCCACCTCCCGGCAGGCCTCCACCAGGGACTCCGGCGCGTATCGTCCGCCGTACTCGCCGAATCGGCCCCGCGCTCGGGGCTCGCCCATCGTCCCGTCCGGCGGGACCGTCTCACGCCAGGGCAGCACGTTTCGCATGCCAGACTCCGATCGTTCTATAACTCTCTCGAGAGTTCTATAACAGTGAGTGTGACACTTGCGACGCGGACGCGCCACCACCGGTGCTCGCCACGGCAGCAGGGAGGGCCTTCGGCCACAGGCCGAGGCGGCGCCTGCTTCGAGGTGGAGCCGCGCGGCTCAGCCGCCATCGCCCCACAACAAACTGGGCGGGGCGGACGAGGATGAGCTCGTCCGACCCGCCCAGGCGCTCGTGGCGGGCCGGACGAGGATGAGCTCGCCGGCCTGCCACCTGCCGGCTACCGCACCGTCAACTTCTGGTAGTCGGCGGCGTGGGGCTGGTAGGCCGGGTTGCCGGAGTAGGCGACGTGGACCGGGTACGCCCCGGGCTGCAGATCGGCAGTCTGCAGTGTGACGACGGCCTCGCCGTCCTCCAGCGGCACGACCTGCACGGTGCCGCCGAAGGTGACGGCGACCTCGCCGGTCGGGGTCGGAGCGTTCTTCTTCTGCCCGCCCGCCGGCCCGACGGTCACGTTCAGCCTGAACGTGTCCCCCCGGACAACCGACGCCGGCGCGGTTTTCGCCTTGACCTTGACGGCGTCCGGGCCGGAGGGCACCTCGAACGACGCCGTGCCTTCCGACGCCTTCAGGTAGTCGAAGCCGAGGTACTCGGCCTTCACCGTCCGGGTGCCCGCAGGCAGACCCGTCGGCAGCGTGACCGTGGCCGCGCCGTCGTTCAGGTGGGCGAGCGTCGACCACGAGCCGATGCTGAACCGCACCTGGCCGCCGGTCTCGAACCCGTCGGCTGCCTTGACTGTGGCGGTGACCGTGGTCGTCTGGGCCCCGCTCGCGTACGGCTCGACAGCCACCTCAGTGGTGGTCGTGACGTCGCTGTTCGGGATCTTGCGGATGTCGTTCCACTCGCGGAGGGTGATCGGGATCACGGTGCCGTGACGCGGACGGACGACGCCCGCGTTGGTCATCGTGATCGCTTTGGCGTTCCAGGTCGGAGCCTCGATGTTGTCGTGGCACGCGGCCTGGTATCCGCCACCGTTCGTGTACCGGTCGGCCCAGAGGTAGAACTGGCCGGGGCAGGAGGTGTCACCGGGGTTGGCCTTGAAGATGACCGGCCCCTCGTACCCCTGGTTGGCGACCCACGTCGTGCGCCCCAGAGCCGGAGCGAGCAACGTCCAGTTGCCGATGTTGCTGTCCAGGAAGTCGGTGTGCTTCTCCGAGAAGATGTCCGAGCCCTGGTTGCCGGCCTCGTTCTTGGTCACGCGGTAGTAGTAGTCACCGACCCGGATCGCGGTCGTGTCGATCCGCGACAGAGGGGCCGGGTTCTGCCAGACCTTGGGACCGGAGAACGTCTGGAAGTCGCGTGTCGTGGCGTACCACATCTGCGCGTTCCCCTGACCGGTGCGGTTCACGGGGTCGTTCCACAGCGACTGTGCCCAGAACACGGCGTAGGCGCCGATCTCCTCGACCCACAGCGACTCGGGTGCGAAGGCGTTGCCCGCGTTGTCGGGCGCGACTTTCACGTGCCGCTGAGGAGTCCAGTGCACGAGGTCGTGCGACTCGAACACCTCGATGTACTGGGTGTCGTTGATGGCGTATCCGCCCTGGTCGTACCAGTTCAGGTCGGTGGCGATCATGTAGAACGTGTCGCCGTCGGGTGAGCGGACGATGTGCGGGTCACGAAGGCCCTGGTCGCCCAGCTGGGAGATGAGCGACGGCCGGCCTCCGGTCAGACCGGTCCAGTCCAGAGCGGTGTTTCCGTTGGACGTCGCGAACATGATCTGCTCGCCGTCGGCGATCCCCTCGCCCTTGAAGTACCCCATGAAGTACCGCTCGTACTCCTCGGAACGGGGCATGGCGGTGATGGTCACCGGGAACGACTTCGTCTTCGAGGCCGAACCCTTGGTGATGGTCGCCGTCAGGACGGCGTCGACATCCGCACGGCCGAAGGCCGGGCGGGTCACCTTACCCGTCGGAGTGACGAGGTCGGTGGTCGACTTCCAGGTGATCGTGGATCCGAACTCGCCGGCGGCAGGGAGGTCGATGTTCCCGCGCACGTCGTCGGTGGCGTACAGGGCCAGGTCGGACGTGTCACGGTCGACCGCCTGCGCGTCGTCGAACTCGGCCTTCACCACAATGGGGATCTCCCGCGTGGTGACCTCTTGAGCGCCCTTGCGGACAGTCGCCGTGAGCGTGGCTGTCGCGTCGGGCTGCCCCTTCGCGGGTCGGGTGATCCTGCCGGTCACCGCAACCTTGCGTGCGCTGGGGAGGGCCGGCGGGGTGTGGACCTCGACGACCGACGGGTCCGAACTCGTCCACGTGATGGCCGAGCCTGCCACGGAGCCCACCTTGGGCAGAACGATGTCGCGTACGATCGCACTGGTCCGGCCGAGGTCGATGGCGGCGGCGTCGGCGCGAACGCCATCGGAGACGGTCTTCTTCGCCAGGGCGAGGGTCTCGTCGAGGCTCACGGCCCGGTCGTAGACCCGGAAGTCCCGGATCGTTCCGCGGAACGAGTAGTGGCCCGACGTCTGCGAGCGAGCGAGGAAGTTGCAGTTGGTCCCCGCAGCGTTCACCGACGGCGGCGTGGTCAGGTTCGTCGACGTCGCGTGCGGCACGCCGTCGAGGTAAAGCCTGCCGGTCCAGCTCGTACCGTTCGCGTTCAGTGACTGGGTGTAGGTGACGTGCGTCCACGCCCCCTCGGGCATGCGGACCCGATTCTGCTGGAGGTTCGCCGAACCCACCGCGATGCGGAACCGCTGGGTGTTCGACGCGAAGATGGAGCCCTGGGCGCCGGTGTCGACGTCGCACGAGCCGGACTTCGCGCCGAAGCCCCACATCTGGTGCTCGCCGACGTTCGCCGGGTCGATCCACACGTCATAGTCGACGGTGAGGTTCGACATGCCGGCGGTGATGTTGTTCGGCAGCGCCACGTACGCACCGTCGAGGGCGCTCTCGTAGGAGTCGGGGTTGAACCTGACTCCATCGCCGGTCAAGGTCGCCTTCTCCGGGTGCACGAGCGTGGCGTTCGCCGCCGAGCCCGCGCTACCCGAGTTGACCAGCGTCGTCCCACTGGTCTCGTCGAGGGCGAAGTGGTGCACCAGACCCTCGTTGAGGTTCTCCTCGGCGGCGTGCGAGGGCGTCGCCGCGAACGGGACCGAGAGAAGCGCACCCAGTACCAGGCTCGCGACACCTCTGCCCTTGCGACTCAGCCTGCGACGCGACCTTTGCTGTCGCAATGTCAATTGATTCTCCTTGATCCGGTCGCTGTGGGCACGTGGGGCACGGCCCCGTCCGGGGCGGGGCCGACCGTACGCGCCGGGGAGGCGAAGCCCGAAGGGGTTTTCAGCGTGCCGGCGAGGTCCAGCATGATCAGGCCTCGTTGAGCGCTCGGACGAGACGAGGGCAGCACAGGCAAAGGTTCACCTCGTTGTGAGATGCGGGGGGACGGCGCGAACTGGGGGGATGGGGCTATATGTCGCATGTGTCCGGGTCTTGAATGCAGACACTAACCGTCAGTCCCAGCGAAAGATAGCCTCAATAGAAGCTAGCTTTGTGGGTGAACCGATGAAAGCCACGCGAGACCTGGATAAAGGCCTCATCCTTGTCAACGGAGGTCAGGCCGCTTCGGCGGCGTCGAAACTCGCGCCGGAGCCCGGCGACAAAGGAGTGCAGCTCCGGCAGGTCATCGGACTCGTCGGCCGGCTCCTGCGCCGCAGCCGACTCCTCCGGCAGGTGAAGGCACGGCGGGAGGGTTTCGAGGAGTTCGGCGACCGCGTGACTGACCGGCGCACTGCGCTGGCCCAACAGCCGTCCGGCCAGCCGTTCGTCACCGCGCTCCAGCGCTGCCGGCCTTATCGGGCGCCTTACCAGGGCCGCCTACCCCCAGGGGGCGCGTACGGTCCGTCCTGCGGACAGCGGACCGATCCCGCCGCGAACCGCTCTCGCTCCTCTCCTGCTTGCACGACGCGGAATCGCAGATGCGTGACGTGCGGTGACTCGTTCACCGTGGTCCGTTCCAGCTCGATGTGGTCGGTGCCCAGGTTGTCGAACAGCCGGGTGCCCGCACCGAGCAGCACGGGTACCAGTTGGATCTGAATCTCGTCGACCAGACCAGCTTTCACGAACTGCTGGGCGATATTCGCCCCACCCATCACAAGGACGTTCTTTTCGCCCGCCGCCTCTTGGGCATGCTTGAGCGCGCTCTGGATGCCGTCGGTGACGAAGGTGAACGTTCCACTTCTCATGACCAGCTCTTCTCGAGCTTCGTGCGTCAGCACGAAGCACGGCAGCGGGAACGGAGTGTCCCCCCACAGCCCCACTCCCACGTCAAAGGTTCGCCTGCCCACCACGACCGCTCCTGTCGCCGCGAACAGATCGTGCGATATCTCGGCGTCCGCGCTGCCTGCCGACTTCTGGGCGTCGTACGCGCCTCGATCGGCGTCGTTGTCGAAGAGCCATTCATGGAGCCGCTCGCCGCCTTGACCCATGGGCCGCTCGAAGCCGACGTCCGGGCCCGCACTGAAGCCGTCCAGTGACACTGACATGTTCAACAAGACCTTTCCCATGAGGGTTCCTCCTTGCCGGTTTTCTGATCGAGACCTTGTTCTTGCAGCCGCCACCGTTGTTCGGTGTCATCAGGCTCGCGGCGCTTCTTCTGCCGGTCAGGCCGGGTGGGCTTCCGTTCCTGCGGTCGCGCAGGGCCACGCGGGCGCGAGCGCGGCCAACAGCACGCCGGCGGTGAGAGCGAATCCCGCCGGGTATCCCACTGGTCCGGCCAGAAGGCCGAACCCGGCTGCGCCGATTCCCAGGCCGCCGTCGTAGGCAAGGTTCCACAGTGCGCTCACCTGACCGAAGCCGGACGCGGAGACACGCTCGAACATCAGCGCCAGGGTGACGTTCTGGGCCATGCCGAACCCGATCCCGAACAGCCCCATGCCGGCGACAACGGCGAGCTGGTTGTCCACCCAGACGAGCCCGGCCGCGCCGAGAGCGGCTGCGAGAACCGCAGGGACGAGCAAGCGGGCGGAGCCGTGACGGTCGCCGTACCACCCGGCGCCCCAGCGGGCGAGCGGAGCAGCGCAGGACTGCACGAGCAGGGCTGTCGCGCCCAGCTGGTACGACTCCGCAGACAGCGCCAGGGGGAGGAAGGTCAGCAGGGCGCCGGCCGCCAGAGTCACGGCGGCGAAGATGACCGCCTGTCTGGCAGGCCCATCGATGCGCAAGGCGCCGAGGACGCCGCCATGGTGCTCCACCCTGGCCGACCGGGCGGGCAGGCCGTGGACGGCGGCCAGCACGAGCAGCGACAGCGCCGCCCCTGCGAGGAAGACCGGCCAGTAGCCGATGCGCGCGATCAGCCACAGACCCAGTGGCAGGCACACGATGGACGGGACCGTGACGGCCAGGCCGTACAGTCCCAACCCCTCGCCGCGGCGCTCGGCGGGCACGAGTTCGGCGATCGCCGCCGAACCCGCCACGGAGACGATCCCGAGCCCCGCGCCACGCAGCATGCAGACACCCATCACGAGCGGCAGCGAGGATGATGCCGCCAGCACGACCGCCGGTGCCCCGAGCAGGATCAGGCCCAGCGTCATGGCCGCGCGGTATCCGTACCTGCTGAGCAGTCCAGGCACCGCGAACTCCACCAGCACGGTCGCGAGCATCATCGCGCCGGTGGACATCCCCGCGCCCACGCCGCCCGCGCCTGCGGTGGCCGTATAGAGGGGGACGACCGGCAGCAGCAGGTAAAAACTGCCGCAGGAGCCCAGCGAAGTGATCAGCAACATGGCCACGGGGCGGCTCAGGATCGACTGCGGACGCGCGACATCCGGGAGACGAGCGTCGATGCCGGTGACCGAAGACCGCCCGGCACGCCCTCGGCGACCAGATGGTCGAGACTCTGTCCCGGCACTGACCTCTTGGTGATCCATGCGCCGATCGTAGGAAGAGCACCGGTTCAGCTATAAGGTCCAGTTTCATGCCCATCGAGTGGACCGGTTCTGGGCCGGAACTCCTGCTGCGGGTCGACCGGCACCAGCCGGAACCGCTGCGCGACCAGCTCGAACGTGCAGTGCGTGAGGCCATCCGTTCCGGTCGGCTGGCGCCCGGAGAGCGACTCCCCTCCTCACGGGCTCTGGCCCGGGACCTCGGCATCTCCCGCGGTCTGGTGACCGAGTGCTATACACAGCTGCAGGCAGAGGGCTACCTCGTCACGCGACCGGGTTCGGCTACCCGGGTGGCCCCCACCGAGCACCCGTCCACGACCCCGCCGTCGCGACCTTCACCTGCCGCGCCCGTCACGATCGACTTCCGGCCCGGCGTGCCCGACCTGTCCAGCTTCCCTCGCGAGCACTGGAGCCGTGCCCTGCGCCACGCCTGCCGCGACGCACCCAGTGACCTGCTCGGCTACATCGACCCGCGCGGTAGCCCGGAGCTGCGCGAAGTAATCGCCGCCTACCTACGGCGTGTTCGTGGCGCCGCCGCAGAGGCCACCCACGTGCTCATCTGCGCCGGCTACGCGCAAGGGCTGCAACTCGTCCTCCGGGCCCTTGCGAGCGAGGGTGTGAGCGTCGTGGCCTTCGAGGACCCCAGCGACCCCGACCATCGCGCCATCGCCGCGATGCTGGGCTTGGAGGTCGTGGGTGTCCCGGTCGACGAGTGCGGGATCGACACAGGAGCGCTGGCAGCCACAGACGCGCGCGCCGTGGTGCTCACACCCGCGCATCAATCGCCCACCGGGGTCGTGCTGGCTCCTCATCGGCGACAAGCTCTGATCACCTGGGCCGCCGCCCGCAATGCGACGATCGTCGAGGACGACTACGACGCCGAGTTCCGGTACGACCGCGAACCGGTCGGCGCGCTGCAGGGCCTGGCCTCGGACCGGGTCGCGCTGCTCGGCTCTGTAAGCAAGTCACTCGCGCCCGCCCTGCGGCTCGGATGGATCGTGTCCCCACCCCACCTCGCTTCTGCTGTCGCCTGTCAGAAGAAGCTGGGCGACCGGGGCTCACCGATGTTCGACCAACTCGCCTTGGCCGACCTGGTGCAGTCGGGCCGCTATGACCGTCACCTCCGTCACATGCGTACGCGTTACGCCGCCCGCCGAGCCGCCCTCGTAGAGGCGCTCCACCGGCACGCACCCAAGGTGGAGCTGCGCGGGCCGTCCGCCGGCTTCCACACCGTCGCACAGCTACCGCCCGGCACGGACGAGCTTTCCGTAGTCGCGGCCGCCCGTAGGCGATCCGTCGGGCTGTACGGGATGAGCGCCTACCGAGTCGACCAGCGGACACGGCCCACGCAGCTCGTTCTCGGCTTTGGAAACCTGACCGCGGACGCCATCGCTGACGGCATCGAAAGCATCGCCGACCTGCTGCAGGGCAGCTGAGCGCAGAACCCGGCGCCCGCGGGGGCGCGCAATCGAGGAGTCGAAGGGATCGGGGGTCTCTGTATCAGGGCACTGCAAGAAAGGATCAACATCCGCACCAGCCCAACGGAGGGATCATGAGCGGCAAGGGGAACATCGAACGGATCGCGACCCGGCGGCTGTGGCCCGGCGGGCCGGAGGTGGGCGCCATCGGTCTTGGCTGCATGGGCATGACCTGGGCGTACGGCACCAGCGATGACGCCGAAGATCCCCGTGACGTCATCGGCAAGGCGCTCGACCTGGGCGTCAACCTCCTCGACACCGCCGACGTGTACGGGCCGTTCACCAACGAGGAGACCGTGGGGAAGGCGATCGCCGGGCGGCGTGAGGAGGTGGTGCTCGCCACCAAGGGCGGCAACGTCGCGCGTACCACCGCGGACGGCGCCCCCGCGCTCCCCGTTCCGGACGGGCGTCCCGAGCACCTGCGCGCCGCGATCGACGCATCGTTGCGACGTCTGGGCGTCGAGCACGTCGACCTGTACTACCTTCACCGGCCGGATCCGGACGTGCCGGTCGAGGACAGCATAGGCGCCATGGCCGAGATGGTGGCCGCCGGCAAAGCGCTGGCCCTCGGGGTCTCGGAATTCACCCTCGAGCAGCTCGACCGGGCGCAGGCCGTGCACCCGATCAAGGCCGTGCAGTCGGAGCTCTCGGTGTGGACCAGGGACCACCTCGCCACCTCCCTGGATTGGTGCGCCCGCCACGACGCGGCCTTCGTCGCCTACGCCCCGCTCGGCCGCGGCTTCCTGACCGGCCGGTTCCGCAATGCGGCCTTCGGCGAGGACGACTACCGTTCGCGAAACCCCCGGTTTCAACAGGAGAACCTCAAGGCCAACTTCGCCATCGTCGACAAAATCGAAGAAGTAGCCGCACGGCATGGCGCGACCGCGGCGCAGGTCGCCCTCGCTTGGACCCTGGCGCAGGGTGACCACGTCGTCCCGATCCCGGGCAGCCGGCGGCGCTCGCGCGTAGCGGAGAACGCCGCGGCGGCCTGCCTCCGGCTCACCCCGGACGATCTCGCCGAGCTGGACGCCGTGCAGGGACCGGCCGGCGCCCGGTACTGATGTCCCAAGCCCGGGAGGGAGCGCGCAGGCCGGCGGCGGTATAGGGCTGCCGGTAGGAAACGTGTCACGAGCCCGAACGACCTCCATGCCCGCAGGTCCCGGTGGCTCAGCCGGCCCGCGACCTGGGCGGCGCCGGTCAGGCGGCCGAGACCATGGGCGAGCGCGGCGGCGCTCACCCCGCAGGATGCGCTCTACCGAGGCCAGCCCGGCGCGCCGGCGGCGGGACCTGCCGCCTCTGTGGGCGGCGGGTGCCCGCACGCGTGCCGTCAGCGCTTCTTCAAGACAAGCTCGGTGTTGCGGTCACCGGGCAGGCCCGCCAGCCCGCTGCGCAGGCCGGGGGAGTTGAAGGAGAGCTCCCGGTAGAGCGCGGCGAGGCCGCCTTGGGACAGATCGGTGAAGTCGGTGCGGTGCGGCGCGGCCGACTCCACCAGCGTGGTGAACAAGGACAGCGTCCCATCGTGGTTGTCGGCCAACTCGACGACCCTCGCCAGCTGGGGGTAGTCGACGTGGGAGGCGGTGGAGATCTCCCACAGGCCGCCATGAGGGACGATCTTGTTCAGGTGGGAGTGACCGTTGATCCACGCGGCCACGTTGCCGTGCTTCCTCAGCACGGCCAGCAACTCCTGCCCGCCGTGGCGCTTCTCGTCCGGGCGGGCCGGATTGGGGGCGAGGTTGGTCATGGCCCAGCTCGGGTGATGACTGAAGATCAGCGCGGTGTCGTCGGCGTGGGTCTTCAGGGTCCGCTCCAGCCAGGCCAGCTGCCGGCTGCCGACCGATCCCCGGTAGTCGCCGCCGCGGTCGGTGGTGTCCAGGCTGATGCCGACGACCCCGTCGGCGATCCGGAAGGAGTAGTCCAGCCGGCCGCTGTCGAGATTGTCCCGGGTGTAGCCGTGGCCGACAGGTCCCGCGCCGGTGTACGCCGGGTCGAGGTGAGCGGCGATGTAGGCGTGCGGGCTGACCGGGGCGCGGCGCTCGTCGGCGGTGACCGTGCGGGCCTTGCCCCTGTAGTGCTTCCACGCGGCACGGAAGCGGGCGCCCGTGGGGTCACCGCGGCGCAGTGCCTGGTAGACGGCGCCGGCCTCGGAGGCGGGCAGGGCGAACAGCTTGCGCGAGCCGGTGGCCAGGTCGGCGAAGAAACCGCCGGCTGCGGAATAGGCGCCGCCGAAGAGCTGGTCGTGGTTGCCGATGGTGGAATACCACGGCACGGCCAGGCCGGGGCTGCTCACCTCGCGGATGGCCGCCTCCAGAAAGCCGTCGAGGCGAGGGAACCCCATCCGCTTGTCGACGTCGCGCATGCCGGAATCGGGCTGCCAGTAGAGGCCCAGGCCGGAGTTCTGCACGCCTTCATACGCGCCGGGGTCGCCGGTGTTGGGCGTGAAGCGGCCGCCGGTCATGGCGGTGAGGAACCACTCCAGCTCGATCCGGGAGTTGTTGTCGGTGTTGTCACCCGTGGTCATGACGAAGCCGATCGGCGCCCGGGTGGCCGGGCCGTACCGCAGGGTGTTGACCTGTTCGATCAATGAGACGGCGCCGACGGCGGTCAACGCCTCCTGCGGCCGCCAGGAGCCCATGTCTCCCGCGCGCAGGAACTCATAGCGCTGCGGGTTCTGCACGTCGGTGATGTGCAGATCGGTGAACTGGACGAAGCAGGCCAGCGTCGTGCGGCGTTCGGCCCTGCCCTTCTTGGCCTCGGCCAGGTCGGTGCGTGTCACCCGCCGCCAGCCGGGGCCGTCGGACAGCCTGCGGTATCCGCCGGTGCCGTGCGGGCGGGCGACGGTGCGGACCGTCGTCATGGGCGTCGTGGCCGAGGGCGTCACGGCCGAGGAGACGGCCGGTGTGGCGGAAAGCGCGATCTCCAGTCCGATGCCTGAGGCGGTCATTCCGGAGGCGAGGAGGAAGGCGCGGCGGCTGAGGGCGGGATCCATGATGCTCCCCAGTGATGGCGTCGGGGCGAACGTCCACTGGGGATGTTTGACAACGGGAATGACTCCCGGCCTAACACGACTGAAACGCTGTCCAGCCATATATGGCCTAGAAATAGCCGTATGTGATGCGGACACCTGGGGGCAGCGGGCCGGAAGCCTGCCGCTTTCCTGTCGTTCAGAAGAGCGCGGTCTCGGGCTCGCGAGGCCCGCCACGGCCCGGCCGGGCGGCCGGCGCGCGACGGGCGCCTCCGCAGCCTTCCGAAGGTCCCGTCGTGGACGCGCACCTCGCCGTCGCCACGGGAGATCAGAGGTACGTTGATGTCACGCCACCAGTTCGGCCAGGAACGTCAGCCCTGCATGGAGCGACGGACCGGCGCCGAAGATGTTCACGGCGTTCGAGTAACTGTTGGTGAACCAGGAGATGCCGAGATCGTGGCGGCCGCGGCCCGCAGCGCGTCGGTCACCGCTCGCGGGCACTATCGGCGCAACATCCCGTCCAGAACATTGAGCCCGAAATCGCTGCTCGTCCACCGGCGATTCGGCGCGGCTCCTGTCCGAGGGGCCCTGCTCACTGGTAGATCACCCCACAACTATTGAGTTTCCGGATGTTACTCCTGATTGTCGCGTTCGTTCTTGGCGCAGACCATTTGTTCGGTTCGCCACCAGAGACGGCATTGCGGGCCTTGGCCGAGGCTCATCGGCCGTATATGCGAGGGGCTCTTCCTCCGTGATGGTCAGGAGACTTCCGCCGTCCGGGCCGGGTGAGCGCCACGGGAAAGCACACTACCGGCACCCTCTGAGGTCGTACGGCGGTCGCTGTATTGAAATGCGGTCATAAATTCTCGAAAGGGACTTTCGCCCACTTAGACCGTCGTGGAATGCCGGCTGTTCGTGCACGCCGGGTCACGCCGCAGAAGGTTTGCGATCAGGTCACGAAGGCGGCCAAGCGGCCTCACGTTGACTAGCCTCACCGGCATGCCCGTTGCCTCGATTCCCAGCCCTTCCCAAGGGGTCTGGTATCTCGGATTCATCCCGATCCGGGCCTATGCATTGTGTTTCATCGTCGCGATCGTCTTCGCCACCTGGCTGAGCGAGCGCCGCTGGCGCGCCCGCGGCGGCGAGAAGAACGCGATCAGCGACATCGCGGTCCCCGCAGTGATCTTCGGTCTGATCGGCGCTCGCCTCTACCACGTCATCACCGACTGGCAGACCTACTTCGGCCCGCGCGCGATCAAGGAGCCCTACCGGGCGCTGTTCATCTGGGAAGGCGGGCTCAGCATCTGGGGCGCGGTCGCCCTGGGAGGCGTGGGCGTGTGGCTGGCCTGCCGCCGCCGGGGGCTGTCTCTGGGCGCCGTGGCCGACACGGTCGCGCCCGGCATCGCGTTCGGGCAGGCGATCGCCCGCTGGGGCAACTGGTTCAACCAGGAGCTGTACGGCAGTCCGACCACGTTGCCGTGGGGCCTGGAGATCGACCAGGCGCACGGGGGCGAGCCAGGCGTGCTCTACCACCCGACGTTCCTGTACGAGTCGCTGTGGGACGCGGCGCTCGGTTTCGGACTGATCCTGGTCGGCAGGCGGTTCACGCTGCGCCACGGCCGCCTGTTCGCCCTCTACGTCGCCGGCTACACGTTCGGGCGGTTCTGGATCGAGGGGCTGCGGATCGACCCGGTGGGCGGCGTGGACCACGCGGTGACGTTCCTGGGGCTGCGGATCAACCAGTGGACATCGATCGTGCTGTTCATCGGTGCGCTCGTCTACCTCTGGATGACTCGGGACAAGGACACCGAACAGATCGTGGTGCCGGCCTCACACCACCAGGCCTCGCACGAGGAGAACGGCGGGCAGGCCTCCGATTCGATCGAGAGCACCTGACGCGGCCCGGGCTCTCCCTACAGCGGTTCTGCTGGCCCGGGGCCGCCGTCAGGTGCGGGCCGCCGGGCCTGCGGGACGATCAGCCCCGTCTCGTAGGCGAGGATGACGGCCTGCGTCCGATCACGCAGTTTCAGTTTCGCCAGAATCCGGCTCACATGCGTCTTCACGGTCTCCTCCGTGATCACGAGCCGGCCGGCGATCTCCGCGTTGGACAGGCCGCGTGCCATCAGCCGCAGGACCTGCGTCTCGCGCGTCGTGAGCGTGCCGAGTTCGGGAACGGGCGTGTCCTGCGCCTGCGGACGGACCCGGGCGAACTCGGCGATCAGACGGCGGGTCACATTCGGCGCGAGGAGGGCGTCCCCACGTGCGACGACCCGCACCGCTTCGAAGAGGGTCTCGGCGGTGACGTCCTTGAGCAGGAAGCCGCTGGCGCCGGCGCAGAGCGCGTCGTAGACGTAATGGTCCAGGTCGAACGTCGTCAGGATGAGGACACGGGTGCTCCCGGGCTGCGCGCCGGTGAGCTCCCGGGTGGCGGTGATGCCGTCCATGCCGGGCATGCGCACGTCCATCAGCACGACGTGCGGGCACAGATCCGAGCAGATCCGGAGCGCCTGCGCCCCGTCGGAGGCGGTGCCGACCACCGTGAAGTCGGGCTGGGTGTCCAGCAGTGCGGCGAATCCGGTGCGGACCACAAGGTGATCGTCAGCGACGACGATCCGGATGTCTGGCGGCAAAGTGGTCACCGAAGGCGCTCCATCTCGACATCCACCGTGTCCACCGTGCCGTACCGGGCCTGGCCCACCCTGGTCGGCAGGCAAGCTTCGATCAGGAAGCCGCCGTTCGGCGCGGGGCCGGAGCTCAGCCGGCCGCCGACCGCGGCGGCTCGCTCGCGCATCCCCAGCAGCCCGTGCCCGCCGCCGGACGACGCCTCGCGCGGTCCTGGCCCGTTGTCGCGGATCCGCAGGCGCAGCGCCTCGTCCGTGTAGACCAGTTCGACGTCGACCGCGGCGCCGGGCGCGTGCCGCAGCGCGTTGGTCAGGGCTTCCTGGACGATGCGGAAGGCGGCCAGTTCGACGCCGGAGTCGAGGGTCACCGGCCGGCCCCGCATGATCAGCCTCGTTCCGGCGCCGCCGGTGTTCCGGACGTCGTCGAGCAGTTCGTTGAGCTGCCCCAGGTCAGGCTGCGGGTGGCGGTCCTCGGCGCCCTCGATGTCGGTGTCCTCCCGGAGCACGCCGAGCAGCCGCCTCATCTCGGTCAGCGCGGCCCGCGCGGCGTCGCCGATCTCCGACAGGCGCTGCGCCCCGACGGCCGGCATGCCGGGAGTGGTCAGCCGGGCCGTCTCCGCCTGCACCGCGACCACGGAGATGTGGTGCGCGACGACGTCGTGCAGCTCGCGGGCGATGCGCGCCCGCTCACCGCGGGCCGTGTGCTCCAGCAAACGGCTCATGATCGCCTCCCGGGCCGCGCCGTGCTGTTCGGCGTCGACCTGCGCCCGCTGGACGAAACCGGCCCAGGCCGCGACCGGGGTGACCGAGGCCAGCACGGCGGTGAGGACCTCGACCTCGCGCCCCGGAGCGCCGAACAGCGCCAGCAGGAGGAACACGACGGCTGCGGCCGGAGTGAGCAGCAGGGCGAGGCCGTGCCGAGGGCCCGTCAGGCCGAGCCGGTAGAAGACGATCAGGGTGGCGCAGAGCCCCGCCACGGTCAGCGTGTGGAAGCCCGCCGACGACAGGACGGCGACGGCGGAGACGACCGCCGCGGCCACGGTGGGGGGCAGGAAGGTGAGCGGCAGTGTGCCGGCCAGCCCGAGCAGGCAGAACACCAGGAGGTTCGACAGGCTCCAGCCGGAGATCACGGCGCGCCAGATGGATTCGGCCGTCGCCGCGCCGCCGAGCAGCATGCCGGTCACGGCCGGAAACTGTGGGCCGGCCCCGATCTGCCGCCCCCTTCTCGCCACGCCGCCACTCGTCAGGCCCATGCCCTCATTGTGTCTGTTCCGGCCGTCTTGGCGGTCCCGCTCGGCCGCAAACGCCGCCGCCCGGAGCGGCCGGTGACGAGCCCGATCCGGACGGCGTGCTCGAGCTGATCCCCTGGTAGGGACGTTCGTCGTCGCTCCCACGAGGGACATCGCGCCGAGAACCTCGCTCGTTCCGGGGACGGCGAGGATGGCACTGCTCCGCGATGTCCGGGGCGGCCCGCGTCCATAGCCTTGATCTCGTGGAAGCAACCATCGAAGTCCGCGGTCTGCGCAAGTGCTTCGGGCGCACCGTGGCCCTGGACGGGATGACGTTCAGCGTCCGGCCCGGTCTGGTCACGGGGTTCGTCGGCCCCAACGGGGCCGGGAAGTCCACGACGATGCGGGTGATCCTCGGGTTGGACTCGGCCGACGAGGGCACCGCGTTGATCGGCGGGAAGCCGTACCGCAGCCTCCGGCGCCCGCTGAGCCACGTGGGCTCGCTGCTGGACGCGGCCGCGCTCCATCCGAGCCGGAGCGCTCGCGGCCATCTGCTCTGGCTGGCCCACTCCCAGGGCATGGCCGCACGGCGGGTGGACGAGGTGCTCGACATGGTCGGTCTGACGTCGGCGGCCCGCCGTAAGGCCGGTGGCTACTCCCTGGGCATGCGGCAGCGGCTCGGGATCGCCGCGGCGCTGCTGGGCGACCCGGCGACGGTGATGCTCGACGAGCCGTTCAACGGCATGGATCCCGAAGGCATCGTCTGGATCCGCGGCTTCCTGCGGTCGCTGGCCGCCCAGGGCCGCGCCGTCCTGGTGTCCAGCCATCTGATGAGCGAGCTGCAGGACACCGCCGACCATCTGGTGGCGGTCGGCCGCGGCAAGGTCATCGCCGACGCCGGCGTGGCCGACCTCATCGAAGCCGCTTCCGGGAGCTGGGTCGCCGTGCGTACCGCCGCCTCGCACGACACGATGCGGGTGCTCGCCGAGGCCGGTGCCACCGTGGCGGCCATCGGCCGGGACACCCTCACCGTCTCAGGGCTCGCCCCGGACCGCATCGTGACCGTCCTGAACGGGGCGGCGGTGCCGTTCTCCGAGGTGTCGGCGCACCGGGCGAGCCTCGAAGAGGCCTACATGGAGCTGACCCGCAACGCGGTCGAGTTCCGGGCCGCGGGGTCCGCGGAGGTGGCGCGGTGACCGTCACCGTGACCTCCCGCCCGCCCCGCCGGAAGACCGGGGGGGACGGCTTCCTCCAGCTGCTGCACGCCGAATGGACCAAGTTCCGGACGGTCACGGGCTGGGTCAACGGCATGCTGGTCGCGGCGCTGCTGGTGGTGGTGTTCGCCGTGCTCGCCGGACTCAGCAGCGACCAGAAGGGCGCACCGCCCGTCCCGATCGGTCCGGGCGGACAGCCGGTCACCGACAGCTTCTACTTCGTGCACCAGCCGCTCGCAGGGGACGGCACCGTCACCGTCTCGGTGTCCGAACTCCAGAGCCGCATCGCCAGTGGCCGCGGTGCTGCGCTGCCCGGGAGTGTGCCGTGGGCGAAGGCCGGGCTCATCATCAAGGAGAGCACCCGCCAGGGATCAGCCTACGCGGCGATCATGGTCACCGGCGGCCACGGCGTGCGGATGCAGGACGCCTACGTCCACGACACGGCAGGCCCCTCCGGCGTGAGCTCCGCCGAGTCCCCTCGCTGGCTGCGGCTGGAGCGCGCGGGCGACACCGTCTCCGGCTACGCCTCTGCCGACGGCGCGGACTGGGCCATGGTGGGCACCACGCGGGTGAGCGGGCTCGGACAGACCGCGCAGGTCGGGTTGTTCGTCGCGTCCCCGCCCGCCGTGGAGGGCTTGGGAACGGTCGGCACCATCTCGACGGCCGTCTTCGGCGACCCGCGCTTGCAGGGCGGCTGGACCGGTGGCGAGTGGACCGGCGAGGCGGTGGGACGCCACTCGCCCACCTTCGCCGGATACCCGGATGGCGGGACGGGGTCCTTCACCCGGTCCGGTGGCCGGTTCATCGTGACCGGTGCCGGCGACATCGCGCCCGCCGTCCGCGAGACGCTGCCGACCGGCGGCACCCTCCGGGACATCCTCACCGGCACGTTCGCCGCGCTGATCGCGGTGATCGTCGTGGGGGCGCTGTTCATCACCGCCGAGTACCGGAACAAGATGATCCACATCACCCTGGCCGCCAGCCCGAAGCGGAGCCGGGTGCTGGTGGCCAAGGCGATCGTCGTGGGGGCGGTCAGCTTCGTCGCCGGGCTGGTGGGGGCGGTGCTCGCGGTGCCGATCGGAAAGAAGCTCGCCGGGGACAACGGCGTCTACATCTTCCCGGTGGACTCCTCGGCCGAACTGCGGGTGGCGCTCGGGACGGCGGCGCTGCTCGCGACCGCCTCGGTCCTGGCCCTGGCCGCCGGCGCCGTCTTCCGGCACAGCGCCGGCGCGGTCACCAGCGTCATCGTGGCGATCGTGCTGCCCTACATCGTCATCGCCATCCCGTTCATGCCCGCGAGCGTGACGGACTGGCTGGCCCGGGTGACGCCGGGGGCGGCGTTCGCCGTTCAGCAAACGCTCGTGGAGTACCCCCAGGTCGCGATCCACTACACGCCCTACAACGGCTATTACCCGCTGGCGCCGTGGGCCGGGTTCGCCGTCCTGGCCGCCTACGCGGTGGTGAGCCTGGGCGTGGCCGGCGTTCTGCTCAACCGGCGGGACGCATGAGGTCCGCCCTGCACGCGGAATGGACGAAGACACGCACCGTCGCCGGCCCGCTGTGGCTGCTGCTCGGCACCGTCGCGGCGACGGTGGCCCTGAGCGCAGGCGCGACGTCGATGGTGAGATGCACCGCCGACGGCTGCGGCGGCGACACGCCCAAGCTCACCCTCACAGGTGTCTACCTCGCCCAGGCGCTGGTGGCCGTCCTCGCGGTGCTGTTCATCAGCGGGGAGTACAGCTCCGGCATGATCCGCACCACCCTGACGGCGGTGCCGCGGCGGGCGACCGTCTTCGCGGCCAAGGCCGTCACCCTCACCGGCGTCGTGGCCGTCGGCGGGACCGTCGCCGTCCTCGGGGCGGTGTTCGCCGGGCGGCTCATCCTGCCCGACCTCGGCGACCGGGCTCTGTCGCTGTCCGACGGGCCGACGCTGCGTGCGGTCTTCGGGACGGTCCTCTACCTGATCCTGATCGGCCTGCTAAGCCTCGGTGTCGCGACCGCCGTGCGAGACTCCGCCACCGGCGCCGGCGTCGTCCTGGGCCTTCTCTACATCGTCCCCATCGTCGCCCAGACCATCGGCGACCCTGACTGGCGGCACGTCGTGGAGAAGATCGCACCGATGAGCGCCGGGCTGGCCATCCAGGCAACCACCGATCTGGGCGGCCTGCCCCTCAGCCCCTGGGCCGGGCTCGGGGTGACCGCCGGGTGGGCCGCCGCGGCGCTGCTGGCCGGCGGCCTGCTGCTGTGGAAGCGCGATGCCTAGTGCTGTGGACGGAAGCGATCACGGGGGCGTACGCGGACAGCAGGGTGATCGGGGCCTCTACGTGACTGGGCGGGCTCGGTCGTGTACCGCCCCCGCCGTTTCAGGTCCGCCGGGTGCTGATCGCGGGTGGTGCCGGCGCTC
>NZ_JBEYWQ010000032.1:0-11117 GCF_040644495.1 Microbispora sp. NPDC046973
TGGGAGCTCACCGCCTCGGGCTCCGGCTACGGCCTCATCAACGCCAACAGCGACAAGTGCCTGAACACCAAGGACAACTCCACCTCCTCCGGCGCGCCGGTGCAGCAGAACTCCTGCGACTCGGTGTCCACCAAGCAGTGGACCCTCCAACCCGCCGGATCCCAGCCGTCGTCCACCCCCACCGCCACGCCGACGAAGAGCCCGACGCCCACGCCGAGCACCAACCCGACGCCGCCGTCGGGCTGGCCCAGCGCGAACGGCTCGCAGGCGGTCACCAGCACGATCAGCGTCTCCGGCACCATGGACGGCGGCCTGCGGCGCTACTACGCGAGCGGCGCCATGGGCGACGGCGGGCAGAGCGAGAGCCAGGACCCGATCTTCGAGCTGGCCAACGGCGCGACGCTCAAGAACGTGATCATCGGCTCGCCCGGGGCCGACGGCATCCACTGCCTGGGCAACTGCACGCTGCAGAACGTCTGGTGGGAGGACGTCGGCGAGGACGCCGCGACCCTGCTGGGCAGCTCGTCGTCGCAGGTCATGACCATCGACGGCGGCGGCGCCAGGAGCGCCTCCGACAAGGTGTTCCAGCACAACGGGCCCGGCACCATGGTCATCAAGAACTTCCAGGTGGACAACTTCGGGAAGCTCTACCGCGCCTGCGGCAACTGCACGAACTCCTACCAGCGGCACGTCCAGATGTCGAACATCGTGGCGACCTATCCGGGTAAGGCGCTCGCGGGCATCAACACCAACTGGGGCGACACCGCGCGCTTCTCGAACATCACCATCAAGAACGACCCCGACCACAAGATGATCATCTGCCTGAAGTACAAGGGCGTGCCGAAGGGCAGCGAGCCGACGGAGATCGGTAGCGGCGCCGACGGGACGAACTGCATCTACAGCTCCTCCGACATCCACTACCAGTAAGCACGAGAAAGACGGAAGGCCCGGTGGTCCCCCCGGCCATCGGGCCTTCCACGTCGATTCGCCGCGCCGTCAGGCCGCGCCGTGCCAGCCGCCGTAGTCGGCGAGGAACAGGGCCTCGGTCGTGATGATCCGCTTCAGCTCGTCCAGCACCAGCCGCTCGTTGGGGGCGTGGATCGAGGCGCCGTCGTCCTCGGCGCCGTACAGCAGGATCTCGGCCTTGGGGAACTGCCGGGCGAGGGCCGCCACCAGCGGGATCGAGCCGCCCTGACCGACCTGGCGCGGAGTCCGGCCGAAGGCGCGCTCCAGCGCACGCTCCGCGGCGTTCATCGCCGGGCCGCCCGGCTCGATCTGGAAGCCCGAGCCGCTGACGAAGTCGCCGAAGGAGACCTTGACCCCCCACGGGGCGACCTTCTCCAGGAAGGCCGTCACGTCGTTCAGCGCCTGCCTGGCGTTCCCGCTCGCGGGGATGCGGATCGTGACGCGGGCCCGGGCCACCGCCTGAACCGCGTTGATCGCGCCGGTCACCGTCGGCACGTCCAGCCCGGTCACCGTGATCGCGTACGACGCCCAGAGCCGGTCGGCGAGCGAGCCGTCGCCGACCAGCGACACGCCGTCGAGCACCCCGGCGAGCGCGCGGAACTCCTCCTCGCCGAGAGCCTCGCCGGGGAAGGACCCCGGTTCGAGCCCGGGCACCCGTACGTTGCCCTGGTCGTCGTGCAGGGCGGTCAGCATGCGCATGAGCGCGGCCAGCGCGTCGGGGGCGGCGCCGCCGAACGCGCCGCTGTGCACGGCCTCGTCGAGCGTGCGGACCTCCACGGTGAACGCGGCCATGCCGCGCAGCGACGTGGTGATCGCGGGGTCGCCCACCTCGGGGTTGCCCACGTCGGCGATGACCATGGCGTCGGCGCGCAGCAGGTCGGGGTTGGCCTCGACGAACGCCTCCAGGCGCTCGCCGGCGTACTCCTCCTGGCCCTCGATGATGACCTTCACGCCGACCGGGAACCGGCCGTTGAAGGCGCGCAGCGCGGCCACGTGGGTGATGACGCCGCTCTTGTCGTCGGCCGCGCCCCGGCCGTGCATGATGCCGTCGACGACCGTGGGCTCGAACGGCGGAGTGCGCCACAGGGCGAGGTCTCCGGCGGGCTGCACGTCGTAGTGCGCGTAGAGCAGCACGGTCGGGGCCCCGTCGGGGGCGGGCGCCTCGGCGAAGACGGCGGGGAAGCTGCCCTCGATGGGGATCTGCCGGACGTGCGGAAGGCCGGCGGCGCGCAGCAGCCGCTCCACGAGCGCCGCGGCCTCCAGGACCGGGGCCTCGGAGTGGCCGGGGAACGCGACGGACGGGATGGCGACCAGGCGCCTGAGGTCCTCGACCGTCTGCGGCATGCCCTCCTCGACGGCGCGCTCGATCTCCTCTGGTGTCACGGCGTTCTCCCGGATGTACGTGGATCTTCCCGGCTGGTGGACCCCATTTGACCACAGGTCCGGCCGACCCATCTCCCGCGGCTGCGCGGCTTCAATCTACCGTGACGGATTTCGTTGCCGTTACATGTCGATGTCACGGAATTCGAACTTCTTTCACAGTGACGCCACGTAATCACTTGGCAAAACGCGGAAGCGGCATGCACACTGTCCAACAGCGACGGATCACCGAGGGAAGGTTGCGATGACGCGCCCCGACGTTCTCAAGGCCGCACAGGACAATCTCTGGATGCACTTCACGCGCCACTCCTCCTACGAGGGAGGGGAGGTGCCCATGATCGTGCGCGGCGAGGGCGCCTACGTTTACGACATCCACGGCAAGCGGTATCTCGACGGCCTGGCCGGACTGTTCGTGGTCCAGGTCGGCCACGGCCGCGCCGAGCTGGCCGAGGCCGCCGCCAAGCAGGCCCAGGAGCTCGCGTTCTTCCCCCTGTGGTCGTACGCGCACCCGAAGGCCGCCGAGCTCGCCGCACGGCTCGCGGAGCTCACCCCCGGCGACCTCAACCGCGTCTTCTTCACCACCGGCGGCGGCGAGGCCGTCGAGTCGGCCTGGAAGCTGGCCAAGCAGTACTACAAGCTCAAGGGCAAGCCGCTGAAGACCAAGGTCGTCAGCCGCTCGATCGCCTACCACGGCACCCCGCAGGGCGCGCTGTCGATCACCGGCATCCCGGCGCTCAAGCAGGTCTTCGAGCCGCTGGTGCCCGGCGCGATCAAGGCCCCCAACACGAACCTCTACCGCGCCGACGAGATCTCCGGCTTCCCCGGCCTGGAGAAGGACGCCGAGGCGTTCGGCCGCTGGGCCGCCGACCAGATCGGCAAGGCCATCGAGATGGAGGGCCCGGACACCGTGGCCGCCGTCTTCGTCGAGCCGGTGCAGAACGCCGGCGGCTGCTTCCCGCCGCCCCCCGGATACTTCCAGCGCCTGCGCGAGATCTGCGACGCCCACGACGTGCTGCTCGTGTCGGACGAGGTCATCTGCGCCTTCGGCCGGCTGGGCACGATGTTCGGCGGCCAGAAGTTCGACTACGTGCCGGACATCATCACTTGTGCCAAGGGCCTGACCAGCGGTTACTCGCCGATCGGCGCGATGATCGCCTCCGAGCGGCTGTTCGAGCCGTTCAAGCACGGCAGCGAGACCTTCGCGCACGGTTACACCTTCGGCGGCCACCCGGTGTCGGCCGCCGTCGCCCTGGCCAACCTCGACATCTTCGAGCGGGAGGGGCTGCTCGAGCACGTCACGGCCAACGAGCCGGTGTTCAAGTCGGCCCTCGACCGGCTGCTGGACCTGCCGATCGTCGGCGACGTCCGCGGTTCGGGCTACTTCTACGGGATCGAGCTGGTCAAGGACAAGTCCACCAAGCAGACGTTCAACGAGGAGGAGTCGGAGCGCCTGCTGCGCGGCTTCCTCTCGAAGGCGCTGTACGACGCCGGCCTGTACTGCCGGGCGGACGACCGCGGGGACCCGGTCGTGCAGCTCGCCCCGCCGCTGATCTGCGGCCCCAAGGAGTTCGACGAGATCGAGTCGATCCTCCGTTCGGTGCTCACCGAGGCGTGGGCCCGCCTGTAGACCATCGAGCTCGTGCGGCCGGGTAGGGGGCGACCGTGACGAGTGACCGCTTGAAAGGACACAACTCATGAAGATCGGCGTGCCCGCCGAGGTCAAGAACCACGAATACCGCGTCGCCGCCACCCCGGCCGGCGTCCACGAGCTCGTCCGTCACGGCCACGAGGTCAGCGTCCAGCGCGGCGCCGGACTCGGCTCCCACATCACCGACGAGGAGTACCTCGCGGCCGGCGCCAAGCTGGTCGAGGGCGCCGACGAGGTGTGGGCCGAGTCCGAGATGATCCTCAAGGTCAAGGAGCCGATCGCGGAGGAGTACCACCGGCTCCGCGCGGATCAGATCCTGTTCACCTACCTCCACCTGGCCGCCTCCCGGCCCTGCACCGACGCGCTGCTCGCGGCCGGCACGACCGCCATCGCGTACGAGACCGTCCAGGTCGGCAACGGCCTGCCGCTGCTGGCCCCGATGTCGGAGGTCGCCGGGCGGCTGGCTCCCCAGGTCGGCGCGTACAACCTGATGCGCTTCAACGGCGGCCGCGGCGTGCTCCCCGGCGGGGTGCCCGGCGTGGCCCCCGCCAAGGTCGTCGTGATCGGCGGCGGCGTCTCCGGCCTGAACGCGGCGCAGATCGCCGTCGGCATGGGCGCCGACGTGACGATCCTCGACGTCAACATCGACCGGCTGCGCTTCATCGACGCCATCTACCAGGGCCGGCTGAAGACGCTGGTCTCCACGTCGTACGCGATCGAGCGGGCCGTGATCGAGGCCGACCTGGTCGTCGGCGCCGTGCTCATCCCGGGCGCCAAGGCCCCGACGCTCGTCTCCAACGAGCTGGTCTCCCGCATGAAGCCGGGCTCCGTGCTCGTCGACATCGCGATCGACCAGGGCGGCTGCTTCGAGGACTCCCGCCCGACCACGCACGACGACCCGACGTTCCGCGTGCACGAGTCGGTGTTCTACTGCGTGGCGAACATGCCGGGCTCGGTGGCCAACACCTCCACCTACGCCCTGACCAACGCGACCCTGCCCTACGCCGTCAAGCTCGCCGACAAGGGCTGGAAGGACGCGCTGCGCGGCGACGAGGCGCTCGGCCTGGGTCTCAACACCCACGCCGGCGTGCTCACCAACGAGCCGGTCGCGGCGGCGCACGACCTGCCGTGCACGCCGGTCGCGGAGATCCTCGCCGCCTGACCGCGGACGTGGGGGATCAGCGCAGGCCGAGGCGCCTGCGCAGATCCCTCGCGGTGCCGAGCACGTGCTCGACCTCGGCCGGAGTGGGCAGCGGGGCCGTGCCCGGCCGCAGCAGGGTCGCGCGCACCAGGCCGAGATGCTCGATCGCGGCCCGGTGCAGCCCGCTCGCGCGTGCGAGCCACCCCACGGTGTCCGCCGGGCTCACCTCGTCCCCGGCGGGTAACACGCCGCTGGGGGAGTCGGTGCTGGACAGGCCGCAGGTGACGAGATCCCCGGTGACCGGATTCCCCGCGGCCAGGTCTCCTGTGACCAGATCCCCTGTCACCAAATCCCACGTGCCGAGGATCTCGACCAGGTCCGCGGGCTCCGCCGCCGGGTCGCCGCGCCTGCGCGCCGCCGCCACGGCGAGTTCCGCGCGCGCGGCCTGCGCGGGTTCGGCAGGCCGGCTCCAGTAGGGCGGGGCCGGGTCGAGCAGGCACTCCTCGGCCTCGGGCGACGCGCCGAGCAGGGGCAGCAGCGTCCGCAGCTCGACCATGGCGCCGTGGTGCCCGCGTTCGGCCGCCCGCCTGAACCAGTGGCGCCCGCCCTTCAGGTCGTTGTGCTCCGCGACGAGCAGCAGCCCGAAGCGGAAGGCGGCCTCGGGGTCGTCGGCCGCGCCCCGGCCGTACCAGTGGGCGGCCGCCGGCTTGTCGTCCATCCGGGCGCAGACGAGGCCGGCCATCCGCCGCGCGTCCGGCCGCCCGGTCTTCGCCGCCCGTTCGAAGCAGGCGCGCGCCGTCGGCAGGTCGCCCCGGCACAGCGCCATGTCGCCGAGCCGGAAGGCCGCGCCGGAGTGGTCGGCGCGGACGGCGAGCCGGTAGAACGCCTCCGCGCCCTTCTCGTCGCGGGCCGCGTGCAGGAGCAGGGCCATGTGATAGGCGGCCTCCGCGTGGCCGCCGCGCGCCGCGTACTCCCACCAGTGCAGCGCCTCGGCCTCGTCGCCCGCGGCGTAGCCCAGGAACCCCAGGTCGTGGGCCGAGCGCAGGTCGCCGTCGACGGCCGCCCTGAAGTGCCAGCGCCGCGCGCCCATGCCGTCGCCCTGGTCCTCGCACAGCAGGGCCAGCCGCCGGGCCGCGTGGCGGGAGCCGTCCTCGGCCGCCCGCTCGAACCACTTGCGCGCTCCGTCGGTGTCGCCGCGCCGCTCCAGCAGCAGCGAGGCCAGATTCGTCGCCGCGTCCGCGTCGCCGGTGGCCGCCGCCAGCTCGAACCAGCCGATGGCCTCCTCGGTCGTTCCGTGCGTGCGGTGCCACAGCCCCAGGTTGTAGGCGCTGTCGACGTTGCCCGCCCGCGCCGCCCGTTCCCACCAGTGCCGGGCGCCCAGTCGGTCGTCGCGCTCCGCGCACAGCCGGCCCAGCCGGTGCGCCGCGTCGCGGTCGCCGTCGCGGGCCCTGTCGACCAGGTTCGCCTCGGCCGGGTCCAGGGGTTCAGGGGTACGCGGGACCGGTATCCCGGGCCACGCGGTCGCCTCCGTCGCTCCCACTAGTGTCATGGGAGACAGGGTGACACGTAACGGAGTCGTTACGGAGGGTTATTGGTAAGACGTTGGGGTGACCGCCCGAGGCCGTGCGCCTCACCCTGCGGGCGCATCCCGCTGACGGTCAGGAAGAGCGCTCGAACCTGACGAAGCCCACATACATGCCCATCCCGCAGGCGTAGCGCAGCCGCCCCTCCGGGTGGGCCGCGAGCCGCACCACGCGCTCGCCGGTCACGGGGAGCACGACGTCGTGGTCGTCGATGGCGAGCGTGCGCGTGCAGCCCCGGTTGTCCTTCGTCCTGAAGGCGATCTCGACGGGCCGGCCGGCGGCGGCGACGGCGATGCCGGGCCGGAAGCCCTCCGCGGTCGCCCATATCGTGAGCCGCTGGACGCCGTCGGTCCCGGTGAGGGCCCGGCCCGCGGCGGCGGCGGGAGAGCCGAACTGCGGCAGCGAGAAGTCCGGCAGCCAGCCGCCGAGCCGCAGGCCGGAGCCGACGGTGAAGAGCCCGGCGGCCAGGGCCGCGATGCCCGCCAGAGCGGCCAGCCTGGTCGAGGCGAGCGTGCGCAGCAGCAGTCCCAGGGCGGCGAAGGCGGGAGCCGTGCCGAGGGCGAGCCCCGCGAGCGCGGCCGCGCCCCCGAGCGCCGACCCCGCGGAGACGGCCACGACCTCCATGCCGATCGTGACGCCGCAGGGCACGAAGATCGTGGCCATGCCCAGCGCCGCCGCCCGGACGAGAGCCGGGGGGCGCGCACCGCCCGGCTCGGCCGGGTCCGGGGATCCGGCGCCGCAGGCGGAAGAGGGCGGGTGGCGGCCGCTCTCCGAGGCGGGCCCCTTCCCCGCCGGCGCGCAGTTCGCTTCGCTGCGCCGGCGGAGCATCCGTACGGCGAGGACGACCACCGCGGTTCCGGCGGCGACGAGCAGCGCCGCGCGGGTGCGGGGGCCGACCTGGACGATCGCGCCCACCAGCCCGAGCAGCGCCCCGAGGGCGGTGTGGGCGGCGAGCCTGCCGGTCAGGAACGCCGCAACCGGCGGAAGGCCGCGCGACGGGCCGTGGGGGTTGCCGGACGGGGAGACGAGGCCGATGAGGAGGCCGCCCTGGACCGCGGCGCACGACGCCGTGCCCGCGGCCAAGCCGGCGGCGAGGCCCCCGGCGAACAGGGCGGCCGGGTTCACGGTCAGCCGGTGAGCGCGAGGTCGTCCAGCGCGCCGGTCTTCGCCGCCTCCACGAGCGAGCCGAGCTGGTCGAGGCTCATCTCCACCTTCTGGCCGAAGTCGTCGGTGATGACGACCTGACGCTCAGCCGGGGCGGAGGCGTCCACGAACAGTTCGGGGCAGCCGCAGCTGCAGTTGCCACAGAATCGGGCGATGGACTTCACGCCAGTCCTCCTCGTAGGGCGGGGCCTTTGCTCGCAACGTAATGTGATCGTGTGGAGGCGACCAGTAACAGTTCGCTGACCGGCCGGAGAGAAGACCGCCACTTCGGGCGGGCGGTCGCGGCGCTCGGTTTCGCCGTGATCCGAATGAAGGAAAGTTGCAGAACCCTCACGAGTTTTGCAGATTATTGACCTAAGCTTGGGCCGCCGCATAAGGTCCGGACAAGATCCGCATCAGCACAACCCCCCGGAGCGGTCAATGAAACGTCTGACAGCGGTCGCGGCGTTGCTCAGCCTCGCGGCCGTCGCGGCATGCAGCGGCGGCGGCACGAACGGGAACTCCACAGGCGGCGGCGGTGGCGGCGTCTACACCACGGTCGACATCAACAAGCCGTCGCTCGACGTCAACGCGCCGATCAACCCGTGGAACCCCAAGGGCAACGCGTTCTGGGGCTACAACGCGATGAGGATCGCCTGGGCGAAGAACACCCTCACCGACCCGAACCAGTTCTATCCGGGCATCGCGGCGAGCTGGGACATCGCGCCGGACAACTCCTCCATCACCCTCCACCTGCAGCCGGGCAACAAGTGGTCCGACGGGAAGCCCGTCACCGCCGAGGACGTCAAGTTCTCCATCGCGCTGGCCTACACCCAGGGCAGCACCGCCTTCGCGGTCGACCCCGGCGCGGCCGGCGCCGCCTCGGACGTCGAAGTCGTCGACGACAAGACCATCAAGATCTCCCAGGACATGAAGAACCCCAGTGTCACGTTCGTGCGCGGGGTCATGGACGCCTTCGTGGTGCCCCGGCATGTGTGGCAGAGCGTCGTCCCCGCCGACTTCTGGGACACGCTCAAGGCCGCCCGCGGCGACGGCCCGGAGGCGGAGGCGGCGCGCGGGCAGATCAAGGCGCTGTCGGAGAAGGTGCTCGCGTTCGCCCCGGCCCAGGACGTGTCGGCCGGGCCGTTCGTCCTCAAGCGGATGAACCCCGGCGAGGCGCTGCTGGTGAAGAACACGAACTTCTACAACGCCGCCAACGTCGCACCCGACCAGCTCAAGCTGCTCAACACCACCGGGAACGAGCAGATCTGGAACTACCTGACCTCCGGCAAGCTCGACAACGCCCCGTTCACCGCGGTGCCCGCCGACGTGATGAAGCGCATCAAGGCGACGCCCGGCAACCAGGTCATCAAGGGCTACTCCCCGGTGGCCGTCTCGCTGGCGTTCAACCAGGCGAAGAAGCCGTACGACAACGTGCACGTGCGGCGCGGGCTGGCCTACCTGATCAACCGTGAGGAGGTCACGCAGATCGCCTCCCCGGAGGGCGGCACGGCGGCCGTGACCACCTCGGGGATCCACCAGAAGGCCGCCAGGGAATGGCTCGGCGCCGAACTCGACGCGCTGGAGCCGTACAAGCTGGACCCGGCCAAGGCGGACAAGGAGTTCACGGAGGCCGGTCTCCAGAAGAAGGACGGCAAGTGGACGCTGGCCGACGGCAAGCCGTGGAAGGTGACCATCCACATCCCGGCGCCGTTCTCCGACTGGGTCTCCGCGGCCAAGGCGATCACCAGCCAGCTCACCACGGCCGGCGTGGACGCCGAGGTGGTGACCACCGCCGACTATCCGCTCTATCTGTCCGAGCTCGCCGAGGGCAAGTACGACCTGGGCTTCTGGCTGATCGCGCTCGGCCCCGCGCCGTACAACATCTTCCAGCGCCTGTACGGCACCTCCAACGGCTGGAACATCCTCGGCGGCAAGGTCAAGCACTCGGCCGCCGGCAAGGACGGCAACTGGATGGGCGGCCCCGAGACGATCGACGTCGAGGGTGTCGGCGCGGTGAACCCGGGTGAGCTGACCGCGCAGCTCAACAGCGTCAGCGGCGACGAGCAGAAGGCGGTCATCGGCAAGCTCGCCAAGGCGGCCAACCAGGACCTGCCGGTCATCCAGCTGTGGGACTACGTGAACACGCAGTTCGTCAACACCAACCGCTTCACCGGCTTCCCGCCCGACGACAGCGACCTGCTGCGCCAGCCCTCCGGCGTCTGGATCCAGCTCGGCATGATCAAGAAGAAGCAGTAGTCCATGGCGGTTCTCCTCCGGCGGCTCGCGGGCCATCTGGCCCGCGGGTTCGTCATGATCCTGGTCGTCACCACGATCAGCTTCCTGATCATCAGGAGCGTCCCGGGCGACCCGCTCGCCGCCCGCTACCAGAAGCTCGTCGAGCAGGGCATGGCGCCCGACGCCGCCCAGCGCGCGGTCGAGGCGCTCTACGGCTTCACGCCGAAGGGCAGCCTGTGGGAGCAGTACCTCGATTACATGGGCGGGCTGGCCCACCTCGACCTCGGGCAGTCGCTGTCCGTGCCCGGCGCCGGCGTGTCCACCGTGCTGTTCTCGGCCGCCAAGTGGACCGTGATCCCGGTGCTCGCCGGGACGCTGCTGAGCTTCCTCGTCGGCGTCGTCATGGGCGTCTACGCGGCGATCAAGCGGACCGGCGTGCTGGGCGACCTCCTCGCGATCTCCGGGTCGCTGCTGCACGGCGTCCCGCAGTACGTGCTGGCGCTGCTGCTGGGGGCGATCTTCACCACGCTGATCCCGATCCTTCCCGCAGGGGGGACGGCCGACATCGTGATCGACCCCGGCTTCACCGCCGACTACATCGGCTCGCTGGTCCAGCACGCCACCCTGCCGGTCGTCACGTACGCGCTGGCCGGCTACGGCGGGTGGATCCTCGCGATGAAGTCGAGCGTGGTCACCGTGCTCGGCGACGACTTCATCCTGGCCGCCGAGCTGCGGGGGATGAAGCGGTCGATCATCTTCCGTTACGTGGCGCGCAACGCGATCCTGCCGCTGTTCACGATCCTGGCGCTCTCGCTGGGCCTGCTCTTCGGCGGCGCGATCTTCATCGAGCGCATCTTCAACTACCCGGGTCTCGGGCTGATGCTCATCGACAGCATCAACAACCGCGACTACTCGCTGATGGGCGGGGCGTTCCTGCTCATCACGACGGCGGTCGTCGTCGCGAACATCGCCGCCGACCTCCTCTACACGGTCATCGACCCCCGGGTGCGCAGCGAGG